>CADCPM010000105.1 GCA_902803315.1 uncultured Coriobacteriaceae bacterium | reverse complement strand
GGGGTGGCAGAGTGGTTGAATGCAGCGGTCTTGAAAACCGCCGGGCCGAAAGGTCTCGCGGGTTCGAATCCCGCCCCCTCCGCCATAGAGTCTCAGTCAGGCAATGGGGATACTCCCCATTGCCTGATGTTATTTGCTTGCCTTGCGGTACTCGTCCATAAAGGCGCCAAACATCCCGCGTGGCGAGCCTCCCGCATGCTTTTTTGCCTTGCCAATCATACGACCCACGCCACGCGCGCCTTTCTCTACGGCCACCTTGCCGCTTTGCTTTGCGCGCGCGTATCCTTCGCCTGCCTTGGCGGCCAGCCCGCCATCCAGTTCCAGCGAGGCGGCCTCTGGCTTTACCAGCATGTATCCGTTCGCGTAACCCACAAATAGATCCGCGGGTATGACCACGTTTCCCACCAACGACTTTGCCACGCTGCCATCGCCAACGTAGAACGCCTTAACCTCGCCGGTTTTGGCGTTAAACTCCACGTCGGACACCCATCCAAGCTCCTTGCCGTCGGTGGTCTTTGCGTCCATGCCAACCCACAGCACGCATGCGTCCCAGTTTAGGGAAAGCCGCTCGATGGCGCCTGCGTCCATTGCCGCCTCTGTGCGTGAGACCACCAGGCCAAGGTCACCGGCCACCACCGAATCCAAGGCAACAAAGGCATCTTCGCGCTTTACCATTCCGGCAACGTCAGGCCGCTTTACGAGCATGCCCACCACGCGATCGCCCTCAGGCGCGAATACGGCCTGATGGACAACCCCAAGCTGCTGCAAGTCCTTTTCTGGAAGCTCCTTGGGATTACCCGATGCGCCCTTTTTTGGCAGATAAACCCTTATGCGCATGAGCTCGCTGACCTTAAGCATAACAAGCCTTTCTCTGTGGATGCGGATGGTGCAAGGGGGGCTGTCCCCTTTTGCGCTATATGAGTTAGGGACAGGCTCCAAGCTCAACTTGGGGACTGTCCCTAACCACTGCGTCTCTTTATGCGGGCTATTCTTCGGCCTTCTTGTCCTCGGCGGCCTCTTCCTCAGCCTCAGCGGCCTCAGCCTCGGCCTCGGCGGCCTCTTCCTCGGCGACCTCTTCCTCGGCCTCGGCCTCTGCGCTCTCGTCAGCCGCAGCGGCTTCGGAATCTTCGGTAACAACCGTAAGCGAATCGCGCAGCTGATCCATGCGCTCGCGGGCAAGGTCAACCTTGGCACGAAGCTCGTCGGTGGTGGCGTCCACGCCAGGCTTAACAGTCGAGAACTTCTCGTTGACGGCCTGCTGGCTCCACTCGTACTTGTCCACCGCGGAATCCCAAGCATCGTTCATGGCGTCGGAGGCCATGGCACGGCTCTCGGCACCCGAACGCGGGGCAAGAAGAACGCCAGCCACAAAACCAGCGGCAGCGCCAACAATGGCACCCAAAGCAACACTTACGACTTTCATATGGTCCTCCTGACCTCGTGCGCGAGCTGGCGCCCGCCATGAATTACAACTCTATCCCAAGAAGTATACTCCGATTGCGGGGAGTACGTCCTTACTCAACAAACTGCCCAAACTTGTCATTAAATCCGTTGTTACTGTTCGCCTACGTCTGCCAGGTTCTCTTGGCGCTCGGGACGCCGTCGCAGGACTTCGGGCGCCCAGCGAGGTCCGTTGACTCACATCTACGCGACTCCTGGGTGTTACATGAACAAAACCGCAGGTCGTCGGAATCCGCCCGGAGTCCTTTTTGTAGATGTGAACTTTTGTCGGCCGCCAGCAATTCACATCTACAAAAAGAAGAAAGCCAAACTCCTAAAACCCCAGTTGAGAGCTTGCTGTTTCAAACCGACTGTGTAGATGTGAACTGCATTCGGAGCCATCGCAGCTCACATCTACAAATCCGGCCGCGCCGTTCGTAACCAGACGGTGCCGCAAGGGCATAAAATCGATCCGCAAAGCGTCAAGGGGCCGTTAAACCCATTCTTAAGCAATCTTGGATGCCGAGGCCATTCCAAATGCTCGTCTTGGCAGTTCGCGTTGTGTGGCTATAATAGGATGGCAAAATCGACGTGGAGGAGGCGTTAATGGGTCGCACGCATAGAACAAAACGAGCTCTTGTCGCAACCGGTGCTGCAGCCATCGCCCTCACCATAGCCATAGCCGGCGAGGGCATCCTCCCCGCCCGTGTGGCCTTGTCGCAAGACAAGGGCTCCACGGGCGCCCAGCCGAGCGAGCTCGCCAAACAGGTTGAGCAGTCGACTCAGGCATACCAAGACGCCACGGCAACGGTCGAAAGCCTGTCTGCGCAAATTGCGGATGCCGAGCAGCATGCGGAAGAGGTGGAGCAACAGCTTCCAGCCCAGCGCGATCGCGCTGCCAAATCGATCAAGCAACTCTACGTTTTTCAGCAGAGCGCTCCCGGCCTATTGGAGCTCATGGTTTCGGCCAACGACTTCAATGAGTTCATTACCGCGCTGGAATACATGGACGCCATACACGACCACAACACGACGCAGGTAACCTCGTTGCAGGCAATGTATGACGACCTCGAGCAGACGCGCGCAATGCTTGGCGCAGAGCTGGACGCGGCTATCCAAAAGCAGGACGAGGCGCTTCACGCCCTCGATTCCATTCGCTCCTCCTACGCAAGCATTCAGCAACAGGCGGCTTCAAGCGACGAAGCGAAGAAGAACGCTGCCACGCAGGCCCTCAGCGACGTCCAGTCCATGGTGTCCTCGCTACCGCCTGCCGTAGCTGAGGCAATCGTGCAGTCCGCTGCGAGCCAGCTGGACGGCGCGACTCCCAGGCCCACAGACGCGGCACAAACAGACCCGAATGGCGAGCAGATCGTACTTCCTCCGGACGTGGAGCCGGCAGAGCGGGTCGTCGACTCTGAGGTTTCCGCTTGGGCAGAACGCATTGACGCCTATCTTTCCCGCTATGGCGCACCGCTTACGGGGCAAGGCCTCGTGTTCGCCCAGGCCGCGCTCGACTACGACGTCGACCCGCGCCTGGCACCCGCCATCGCCGTTATAGAGAGCGGCGGCGGCAAGGTATGCTTCCGTCCCCACAACGCCTGGGGATGGGGAACAAACGGCTGGGACGACTGGCCCTCGGCCATCAATGGCTACGTGTCGGGCTTTTCGCGCGGCTATGGACACGACCTTTCGCTCGAGGAAGCGAAGGCCTACGCCAGCAACGACGTTTACGAAATGTGGTATAACCTCGTGCTCACCGAGATGGCAAGCATCTAGCGCGTCAGCGCGCTAATGCACCAACCGCGCTAGAAGATCTTTTGCGACATACGCGGACCGCGGTCTAGCTGCTCTTCCTCGTATTCGTCATATTCGTCGTACTTGTCGTACTTGTCGTCGTAGCGGTCGTACTCGTCATCGTAACGGTCGTCATAGCGGTCGTCGTACTGGTCGTCGATCGGCGCGCCATCTGCCGGCATACTCTGCACCAGCTGCACAAGCCCCGCCACTGTTGCGTCCACATCGGGCACCGGACCGGCGCCGCCCGTAAAGGCCCAGCTTATAATCCATACCGCGCTCGAGAGCGCACCGGCAACAAGCACGTCATCCACGCAGTCCAGCTGGATGCTAAACGTACGGTCGTACGCAAGCTCGCGCCACGTGCGTCCGGCCACGACCTCGTTCACCAAGTTGGTACGACTCAACAGCTCCACCGTTACATGCTCGAGCAGGTGCGCAAGCTCGGTATCGCCCATGCAATCCTTAAAGGTGCTGCCCGCATCTCCCACGCAGGCATGGTTTATGATCGTAGGCATAAGGTTGTACACACGCGTGGTACCTTCCAAGTCCTCGCTTGTCATAAGAGGGGCATCATTGGAAACCCGCACGGTAGCCGTAAGGTACTCAGGGTCAACGACCACTCGGATGATATCGATGAGCTGCGCCATGGTGTTGCCTTTCTTCTTTGTTACGTCGTTTTGGACGCCGTTCCCATTATAGCGATATGCTACTCCTCAGCCGCCTTCGGTTCGCTCGGCGCGGTAACGCGCAACATAGAGACGCGTCGGCCACGCATGGACTGAACGGTAAAGGTATAGCCTTCCTTTTGGAACGAGTCTCCGGGACGGGGGAGCTTGTCGGCAAGTTCGAGCACAAAACCGGCGATGGTCTCGTACTCGGCGTTGTCCTCTATGGGCCAGCCGAGCTCTATGGCGTCATCTATGGAATAGCGCCCGTCTACCATCCACTCGCGCTCGCCCACCTGGTTGAGGTAGCGGTTGTCGGGGTCGAACTCGTCCTCGATCTCGCCCACGACCTCCTCCACGATGTCCTCGACGGTAATGACGCCCGCGGTGCCACCGTACTCGTCCACCACAATGGCCATCTGGTCGTGTTCGGTCTGCATCTCGGACAAGAGCGGGAAGATGTCCTTGGTTTCGGGAACGTACTTGGCCTTGCGCATGTAGCGGCTTACGCGCTTATCGGCAGCACCTTCGTCCAACACGGGAGTTATGAGGTCCTTTATGTGCGCGATGCCCACAATGCGATCGATGTCGTCGTGATACACCGGAATGCGGCTGTAGCCAGTGCGGCGCATGATGGACAACACGTCGTTGCACGTGGTGGTGTCCTCCACGGCCTCAACGTCCACACGCGGAATCATAACCTCGCGCACCACGGCATCGCCTAGGTCGATGACGTCGTGGATCATGGACTTCTCCTGGTCGGTGAGTTCCTCCGCATCCGTCACCATATAGCGAATCTCGTCCTCGCTCACGTTTTGGCGCTCGTCAGCGCTCTTTATGTGCAGCAGCGAGGCGATGCCGTTGGCGCTCGCCGCCGTAAGCCACACCAGCGGCTTGGCGATTTTGGAGAAGGTCTGCAGCGGGCCGGCCACGCGCTTGCTCACGCGCTCGGCATCGGCCATGGCTATGCGCTTGGGCACGAGCTCACCCACCACAATGGAGAAATACGAGAGGAACAGGGTGATGAGCACGGTTGCGATGCCGCGCGAGGCAGGCACGCCCAGACTTGCCAGCCAATCCCCAAAGGGTTCCGACAGGCTCGTAGCGGCAAATGCCGAACTCGCAAAGCCCACGAGGGTAATTGCCACCTGGATGGCAGCCAGAAAGTCGCCGGGGTTCTCAATTACAGCAGCGGCGATGGCGGCGCGCTTGTCGCCTTCCTCTGCCTCGTGCTCCAGCACGACCTTTTTTGCAATGGAGAGGGCCATCTCCGACATGGAGAAGTAGCCGTTTACGATGGTCAGAAGTACGGTTACGGCAATTGATATTGCTATTTCCATGCCTTTGGGCACAGCCTCCTTGGTCGGTCGCTCTTGTGCGCTGGTTGTTTTCCCACGTGCGACCAGTGTAGCAGAACGGAGCATGGGCACGCACCGCATACCTGCGATATGTGCCCTTGGGAAACCTTGAGGAACTATGCCAGCGAAAAGCCTGCCTCGGCGACCGCCTCTTCTATGAGCTCGGCCTCCAGCTCGCCTTCGTATTCAACCGCACCGGTCTCGTGGTTGGCCACGACGTTCTTGGCGCCACGGTCCTCGAGCGCCGTGGACACGAGCTTCTCGCAAGCGCTGCAGTGCATGCCGGCCACGTTTACGGTGTGTCGGGTTGCGGGTGCTTCCTCGTCGTTGCCGGTGTGGGCGGCAAAAAGGTCCTTGAGTCCCATAGCGTTCCTTTCTCTTAAATGGTGCAAAAGGGGACAGCCCCCTCTGCACCATTCTAGTCTATGCGAAGCGCGGCAGACAAAAGCGCGCCGCCGCTCGCGCTTGCCTTGATGTCGCACGGTCCGTCGCCCAGACGAATCACGGCGAGACCGCGACCATAGCGCAGGGGGAACGCCCCCTCCAAATAGGAGCGCTCGCTCTTTTGCGCCGCACTCCCAAAGGCGAGGAGCTCCGCGCCCGTGACCTCCACCGTCACCTCGTCGTTGACCGTGCCCTCTACCGTGCCGTTAGCGTCAGCCGCACTCACCTGCACAAAGGCAATGTTGTTATAGCGACGCTCCAGGTCCAGGTGCAGAGACAATTTCTTTCGCGCGCTTGCGAGCACCGTACGGCCCAGCTCCAAACCGGAAGACGAACACGAGACGCCCACGAGCTCCCCAGGTTCGTAGCGCACGCGGAAGTCGGCGTGGCAGTCCTTGGTCCGCTTGGTACCAACGTGACGCCCGTTGAGGTAGAGCTTGGCAATGGGAGCTTGCGTGTACAGCTCTACCACGGTCTGTGCGCCGTCGCAGCCTTGCCAGCTCCAGCAGGGTATGGAGTTCGTGCCACGCCAGGGAGCCTTGCAGGGGTTGGGCAGATCGGCCGGACGCACGTACAGCAGGGGATTCGCGGGATTGCACCACAGCGCCTTAGCCATCGCCGCCTCACCGTTGGGGTTGCCCAGCAAATCGAGCGCACCTGTGTCGGCACAGAGCCACGGATAGGGCTTCACCACGGGCGTCGGATCGTCCGACCAGGCGGCAAGGCTGCATTCTCCCAAATAGTCCCATGCGGTCCACATGAAGTCGCCCACGATGCGCGGATCGGACTCCACGAGGCGCCAGTTCCTGGCGAGGTCGTAGGGCATGGTCTCGCTGCCAAACACGGGACGGCCTGGGTTCTTGCGCAGGTCGGGAGCATAGCGGCGAGTAGCGTAGTTGTAGCCGGCTATGTCCAGCTCGTCCAGATAGGGCGCTATGGCACGACCCACCGGCCAGCTGCCGGCAATGAGCTCCATAACGGCGCCCATCTTGGCGACGTAGGTGTTGTAGGCAAGGCTGGCGTTCTTGGTTTCGGGGGCCGGCTCGGCTGTTTGGTGCATAGGGGAACTGTCCCCTTTTGCACTATCGTCGCCGTTGAAGGAGTCGATGCCCAAGCCCGCCGCATACAGGATCGTGGGGTTGACGCCCGCTGTCACCGGCCGCGTGTCGTCCAGTCGGCGCACGGTATTTGCCAGCAGGCGCGCCGTAAGGACACCGCGCTCCTCAACCGGCTCGGCATTCTCGTTGCCGATGGAATACATTACGACGCAGGGATGGTTGAAGTCCTTGTCTGTCATCGCAGCGAGGTCCAGGGCATGGTTCTCCTCGAAGTCAGACGCGTAGTCGTAGGGATTCTTGTGCCGATACCACACGTCGGCATACTCGTCCATCACGTACATGCCCAGCTGGTCGCAGGCGTCAAGCATGCTCTGCGAGAGCGGGTTGTGGGCGCTGCGAATCGCATTGAAGCCCCATTCCTTAAGAATGGCCACCTTGCGCAGGCTTGCCTCGGGAAGGTCGGCTGCGCCAAGAATCCCGTTGTCGTGATGCACGCAGCCACCGCGCAGCTTTACCGGCTCGTCGTTAACAAGAAAGCCGTCCTCGCCCCATGCGAGGGTGCGAATCCCAAACGGAACGCGGACCTCGTCCAACAGGTCGCCTTTGTTGTTGCGCAAAACAACGTGGGCGGTGTAGAGAAACGGGGTCTCCGCCGTCCACAGGCACGCATCCGGAATGCCAAGCCGCACGTCGTCGCCAGCGCGACCGGTAAACGCCACGCCATCGCGCTCGATTCGCACGAACACGTTACCCTGGCCGACGACGCTCGTTTGCACGCGAATCTGGGCCGGGTTTATGTGTTCGGTAACCACCCGCACGCCGCCACGCACAATGCGATCTTGGTCCTGCACCACCAAACGCACCGGACGATACAAGCCACTGCCCGCATACCAACGCGAGTTCGGCTGGTTGTCGTTGTGTGCCACGACCTTTATCGTCGCCTCGCTTCCGGGCACGAGATGCTTGGTTATGTTGACCGAGAACCCCGTATAGCCATAGGCGTGACTTGCCACCTTTATATTGTTTACCAGCACGTCCGTATGGCCCATAACGCCTTCGAACTCCAGAATAACGACCTTGTCCGCCCAGTCCTTGGGAACAGCAAGAACATGCTCGTACGCGTAGACGCCGCCATGGAAGTAGGCGCCGGCGTTGGCTGTGGGAGCACCCGCCGAGCGGCGCTCACCGAGCATCGCGTCGTGCGGCACGCACACGTGCCGTCCGTCGAGCGTCCAGTCGGTTAAGTCGATCGTTTGGGTCATGTTCGTACCTTTCGTGCCTCGCGTGCGCATCACAGTATAAGGCCGAAACGGAAGTTTCCAAAACGACGGTTCAATATTTTGCCAATATGCAGACTTGGCACCAATATGCAGACTTGGCACGGTTATGCAAAACAAAGCGCCGCGACGTCGGGCGTCGCGGCGCTTAGTCAAATTGGTACGTTACGAGTGGTTCTAGGCGAACTGGCTCAAATAGAGCGTCTCGTACTTCCCGTGGAGCTCCATCAGCTCGTCGTGGGTGCCGACCTCCAGGATATCTCCCTTTTCCATGTAGAGAATCATGTCCGCGTCGCGGATGGTCGACAGGCGATGCGCTATGACAAAACTCGTGCGGCCCTTCATGAGCTGTGCGAGCGCACGCTGGATCACGGCCTCAGTACGGGCGTCGACATTCGACGTGGCCTCGTCCAAGATCATGATTTCGGGAGCACTTGCGATGGCGCGCGCGATGGTTAGCAGCTGGCGCTCGCCCTGACTCACGTTTTCGGCGCCCGGCGAGAGCACCATGTCGTAGCCGCCTGGCAGCGCGTTGATGATGCTGTCGACGCTCGCAGCCTTCGCTGCCTCAACGATCTCGTCCTCGGTAACGCCGTCACGCGCATAGGCAAGATTGTCGCGGATGGTGCCCTCGAACAGCCAGGTCTCCTGCAGCACCATGCCAAAGTGGCGGCGCAGCTCAGCGCGTGTCATCTTGCTCGAATCCACGCCGTCGACGCGAATGGTACCGCCGTTGATCTCGTAGAACCTAAGCAGCAGGTTGATAAGCGTCGTCTTGCCGGCACCCGTGGGACCAACGATGGCAACCTTTTGGCCGGGCTTCGCGGTAAAGCTGACGTCATGCATGAGGGTCGAGCCGGGGACGTAGCCAAAGGTCACATGTTCGAACTCAACGGAGCCGACGTTCTCTGTGGGAACCAGGCCCTCCGCGGGATCGGGAATCTCTTCCTCGGTGTCGAGCAGATCGAAGATGCGGCTCGAAGCGGCCAAGCCAGCGCTAACGCCGCCGATGAGCGAGGTCACCTCGGTAAAGGGCTGTGTAAATTGCTGGGTGTACTGCAGAATGGAGACGACCTCGCCCACGGCAATGACCCCCTCGAATGCCGACATGCAGCCAACGATCGCAAGAAGCGCGTAGCCGATGCCAGTAACGACGGTCACGGTGGGGAAGATCATGGCCGATGCAGTCGTCGCCTTTTTGGCGGTGTCAGCCAGATGGTCGTTGATCTTGCGGAATTTCTCGGCTGAGGCCTCTTGGTGGTTGAATGCCTGCACGACATTTTGGCCTTCGTAAATCTCTTCGATATAGCCGTTGAGCGAGCCGACTTCGTTTTGCTGCTGAGTAAACATCTTGCCAGACAAGACAATGAGGCCACGCGAGACCAAGAGCGCCACTACCACCGTGCCAAGGGAGAAAAGCGCAAGAGAGACGTCGATGAGGAACAACATAATAAGCACGCCGATGGCCGTGGCTATCTGAGTCACAAGCGTGGTGAGGTTGTTCACCAGCTCGTTCGTGAGCGTGTCCACATCGTTGGCGATAACCGAAAGGATCTCGCCCGCGGTATGGGTGTCGTAGTAGTTGAGCGTAAGATGGTGAACCTTCTCATCAATCTCGGTACGTAAGCGCTGGAGGACCCTAGCGGTAAGCGTGTTCAGAATCGCGCCATGGATGAACGCGAACAGCTGCGAAATGGCGTAGCTCCCGCCAAGCGCAGCGAGGAGCGTCGCGATGAGGTTCCAGTCGAACTTTCCCTTTGCGGCTCCGTCGAACAAGGCCGTGGTGATTTGGCCGATGAGGGCCGGGGCGACTATCACGAAAAACGTCGAGAGAATCGTCATGAGGAAGATGAGCACTATGCGGCCACGATACGGCTTGAGATAGGTAAAAAGGCGACCTACGGTTCCCTTCGGAGCCTTCTCTTGCGTCTTGTTATCGGACATTGGCGGCCACCTCCTTTGCATCCTCGTTCCCAAGCGTCGCACTGCCCTCCGCAAGCTCGGCGGCAACGGC
>CADCPM010000104.1 GCA_902803315.1 uncultured Coriobacteriaceae bacterium | reverse complement strand
GGAAGGGCGGGAAGGTGCTCGGGAGCGCGCTCTCCTGGATGGTCTTCGCCGTGGCCAGGTCGCGCTCGTTGCGCCGCTCCGCCTCGTTGATAAGATCTTCGAGCGAGGCAACGGTGCGGTTTATGCCTGAGGAGAGCATGGTGAGCTCTACGCTGTCTGTTTCGGAAACGCGCTCCTCCAAGTCACCCGCGGTTATCTTTTGAAGGGAATCGTTGGCTCGTACCAAGGGCTCAACCATAACGCGACGAAGCAAGCGAGCCGCAAGCCAATACACCACAACAACCAGCACAAACGCCAACGTCGTCGCCCAACGCATCGTTGTCTGACGCTCCACGAATACCATGGAAGCCGGCTTCGACATCATGATGGTGTAGTCGTGGCCCTTTTTTTTGGCACACATATAGCCCAGCTCAATGTCGGCAAACGCCTTGGAATCATAACTCTCGTCAAGCATCTCTTTGATATCTGCGGGCTCGTGGGTGCTATACACGATTTGGCACATATTGTCGTCTTTACCAAGGTTCTTTGCCAAATCAGAGCCCTTTCCAAAGAGCTCGTCCATCGTTGCTTCCTTGGGGTAGGCGGGGCTGTCGCTGTGCAACACCACATCTTCTGTAAACAAAACCACCGTGCCGTCGCTTTCGAGGCTGTATCCCTCTATGAGCGTATCCAACGACGATTCTTGGACAAGTGTTGTGAGGGCCTCGACCGAAAGGGTCTCGAACTCAGGCGTGTCCATAAGAGCGTCTATGTACCTGTCCTTCGCTTCGACTTGTTTGGCAATGAACTCAATCTCGGCCGCCATGTCGCTTTTGGCCGTCTGCTCCTCCTGCACGGTAATGTAGGCAAACGCGCCACCTTGCACCACAAGGAACACGAGGACCACGACTATGAGCAGCCGGACCCTAAATGTTGTGAGCACGCTTTCGTAGGCACGCTGCTCAAGGTACTTATGGGTGCCAAAGTCCAACGCAAGGGAAAACACGAACAAAAGCAGCGCATCACAACACGCCTGCAAGGCGATGTCGCCCATACCCGCAGCAGCAGTGAGCACATCGCGTGGCACCTCATTTTCCGGCCGAAGGTGAGAGGCAAGTATAATTATCATGTCGGCAATCGCACTGAAGCCAAAAGCCGTAGATGCATAGGCAGCAATGACCACAGACACTATGCCAATGTAGAGGATTCGGCGAACGCCTCGCGGATTGTTGCGAAGCGCCACGGCGAACAAGAGTCCCAGCAAAAAGCCAACGATCGTATACATCACAATCGAATTGCACGGCCCCACGAAGTAGCGCTCGTAGAGGTCAAGCGGCTGCACCATCGCATGCAAAAACAGCACCACTCCGCAAAGCGCGCCCTCAAGCGTAGCCCAGCCCTTGCCCAAGAGCAGCGCCGATATGGCAATGGGAGCCAATAGGCCAAGCACGTGCGTTGAGTACCTCCCATTCGCGCCAATGCCAATAAAGCCGAATTGCATGAAAATAATGCTCGCCGAAGCGACAAACAAAACCAAGAACACAAGCGCTCGCTCTTTGCGGCTATATCCAGAAAGCAGGCCCTTCCAGTCGCGAATTCGATTTTTAGCTTGCTTGGTCTTTGCCATGGGATGCCTTTCGTTTGCCATAGACATATAGTAGTTGATTTTTCGCGCCATCGCATATAAGAGCGAAATCTTGCTATGACGAATCGTCCGCGCGACTCCGCCTAGACACAAGCTACTGTCCAGACCCCGCGCCTTCGCCGGTCACGCATGCGGCTCCACGCTCGCTTCGCTCGCCCACTTCGTGAGTCGCCGCTTGCGGTCCGGACAAAGGCGCGGGGTCTGGACAGTAACAGACACAAAGGGAGCTACCCCTTTGTGCCCAGATGATTGTGCACTCCAGAAGCCCAGACTGGTAGAATGAGCCATGTCTGATAGGAGGCACATATGGGAAAACGTCTGCGCGAATGGTGGGGCCTCAACAACCCATCCAGCTATGTGCGCAAATATGTATATACAAGCAACATGCGAGCGGCCGTGTATATGGCGTTTATCGTTATCTGCTTGGAAATCTGGATGATGCTGAGCCTTGCTCGCACCGTTGTGGAAAGTGCTGCCGCTGGAAAGCCCCGCGATTTCCTTTGGATCGTTAACCACGGGGCCTGGTACGCAGTGCTTCTGGCCATTGCCGCCGTGGTTATGGTGCATGCCATCCGCTACCTGCGCCACAAGACCTACAACACACGCGTGGGAAACGTGCTGCTGCTAATCTTCTCGGTAGCATGCCTTATCTTTGGCATCCACTTTGGCAACAACTCCTACGTAAAGGGCGACCAAATACTCGCCTTTGTTACCATGACGCTGTTTGTGTTTGGCCTTCTTGTGTGGAAGCCCATACCCGCGCTCGTGGCATCGGTTGTTTCGTTTGGCGGCTTTTATCTGTACATAGACCACAACCTGCCCGCCAACTACAGCCTACAGGTAAACCTGTTTACGCTCTGGATCTCTACGCTGGTGGTGGCACTTTCTGCATACCACCAAAAGGTTTCGGAAGGCGCCAAGGACGAGGGCATAGAGAAGGCCAACGAAGCCCTTCGCAGAATCGCCTCGTTCGACGAGCTTACCGGCATTCCCAACATGCATAGCTTCGGTAGCGCCGTAACGGTGCTGTTTGAGGGCATCGAGCAATTTGATATCCAGTATGCCATTCTCTACATGGACATCGAGAACTTTAAGGCCTACAACGACAAGAACGGCTTTGGCGCAGGCGACCGTCTTTTGCGCGATGTGGCCGTCGGCCTGGAGGAGATCTTTGCCAGCGAGATGATCGCTCGCTATTCCGACGACCACTTTGTTGCCCTGTGCGAGTCGAGGGTGGCGGAGGAGCGTGCCAAGGCAGGCTATGACCTCGTGCGCAGCTTGCGCGGTGACGTGCGGCTTCACCTGCGAACGGGCATATACGAGCCCGACATGAAAGAGGACGTGGACGTAAACCAAGCCTGCGACAAGGCCCGCTATGCCTGCAACGAGATAAAGCGCCATCCCGGCGTGTTTACGAACTACTACGACGACAAGCTCGACAACGACGTACGACGACGTCAGCACATAATCAACAACGTCAAGCGCGCCGTATCGGAGGGCTGGATCAAGGTGTACTACCAGCCTGTGGTACGCTGCGCAGACGGCTCGGGCGAGCTTTGCGGCTACGAGGCGCTCGCACGTTGGATCGATCCCGAGTATGGCTTTATGCCGCCGTTTGCCTTTATCGAAACGCTGGAGGAGTTCCGTGAGATCGACAAGCTCGACCGTTGCATCATCGAGCAGGTTTGTCGCGACCTCCGGGCCGAGCTAGACGAGGGCAAGGAAGTGGTGCCCGTCTCCCTGAACTTCTCGCGTCTGGACTTTGAGCTGTACGATGTGCCCGCCTTCCTTGAGCAGATGTCGAGCAAGTACAACGTTCCCAGCAACCTCCTGGATGTGGAGATAACCGAGTCCGCCCTCACCCAGCAAATGTCGCTCCTGCAAAAGAACATGTCGCTGCTCCGGCAGAACGAGTTCTCCCTGTGGCTCGATGACTTTGGCAGTGGCTACTCTTCGCTCAACACGCTTAAGGACTATCAGTTTAACGTGCTCAAAATCGACATGGTGTTCTTGCGTGGCTTTGAGGACAACGAAAAGGCCAAGCCCATTTTGCACCGCATCGTGGAGCTGGCCAAGGACTTGGGAATGGTGACGCTCTGCGAAGGCGTGGAGACAAAGGAGCAATTCGAGTTCTTGTCATCCATCGGCTGCGACCGGGCGCAGGGCTATTTCTTTGGCAAGCCCGACGCCGAAAAGCAGCTGCCTGCCGCTCTGTGATGGCACACTTACACTAGGTATAACTGTGCCATCCGTCCTTATCGGCTACAATAGTGCGAAATCACGACCAAGAAAGGCAGTGCCATGGCCAAAATTCGCATGACAACCCCGCTTGTCGAGATGGACGGCGACGAGATGACTCGAATCATCTGGAAGATGATAAAGGACGAGCTCATAGAGCCGTACGTCGATCTTAAAACCGAGTACTACGACCTCGGCCTTAAAGAGCGCGAGCGCACGGGCGACCAAGTGACCATAGATTCCGCCGAGGCGACCAAGCGTCTGGGCGTGGCCGTTAAGTGCGCCACCATTACCCCCAATGCCGCGCGCGTGGAGGAATACAACCTGAGCCAGATGTGGAAGAGCCCCAACGGCACCATTCGTGCCATCCTGGACGGCACCGTGTTCCGCGCACCCATTGTGGTAAAGGGCATCGAACCCTATGTGCGCACCTGGACAAAGCCCATCACCATTGCCCGCCACGCCTATGGCGACGTATACAAAAACACCGAGCTGCGCATACCCGGCGCTGGCAAGGTGGAGTTGGTGTACACGCCCGCGGATGGCGGCGACGAGGTTCGCTCGACGGTGCACGAGTACGCAGGCGCAGGCATTGCCCAAGGCATCCACAACCTGGACGACTCCATTGCCAGCTTTGCGCGCGCGAGCTTTAACTTTGCGCTCGACACCCATCAGGACCTGTGGTTTGCCACCAAGGACACCATCTCCAAGACCTACGACCATCGTTTTAAGGACATCTTTGCCGAAATCTTTGCCGCCGAGTACAAAGAGCGCTTTGACGAGGCCGGCATCGAGTACTTCTATACCCTCATCGACGACGCCGTGGCACGCGTGATTCGCTCCGAAGGCGGCTTCATCTGGGCCTGCAAGAACTATGACGGCGACGTGATGAGCGACATGGTGAGCACCGCATTTGGGTCGCTGGCCATGATGACTTCCGTGCTGGTAAGCCCAAAGGGCTACTACGAGTACGAGGCCGCTCACGGCACCGTGCAGCGTCACTACTACAAGCACCTCGCGGGCGAGGAGACGTCCACCAACTCCGTGGCGACAATCTTTGCCTGGACGGGCGCCTTGGCCAAGCGCGGTGAGTTGGACGAGCTGCCCGAGCTCGTAGACTTTGCCCATCGCCTGGAACAGGCCACCATCAATACCATCGAGAGCGGCATTATGACGGGAGACCTTGCTGCCATCACCAGCCTGAAGAACCCCACGCGCGTGAATACGCACGAATTCATTCGTGCCGTTGCCGAGCGCATGTAGGCGCACGTTGTAAGCCTCGGTTAGGGACGGGCCCCGGGCTGGAATCGCTAAATCCCAACCCGGGACCCGTCCCTAACCGAGGCTTACGGCAAACCGCCGGCTAACCCTTCGAGATTGCATCCAAGTCAATGGCCTCAGAAAGCTCCACGACCTGAAGCGTCTTGCCCAAAGGAGTGAGTATCTTCAGCAGGGTGTCCAGGCGAGGCGAGTTGACGCCTGTTTCCAAACGCGCCACAACCGGCTGCTTTACGCCTGCGGCAGAGGCAAGCTTTGCCTGAGAAAGCCGAGCCGCGTGACGAGAGCTCACGACCTCCGAAATAACGCGCGCCGCCTCTGCGTCGACCACGTTGATTCCAGTGCTCGCTTCGTAGATTTCCTTGCAGCCCAAATCAAGGTCGTTGTCCCACGAAACCCCATACCCTTCGGCAGCAAGCGTCACGGTATTAAAAAGGTCCTCGTCAGCAAGCGATTTGTAATCGGAGTTGTGCTGAATAAACTCCTTGGCATCAAAGAGGCGCGCCTCGCCATCAGCAAACCACACCACGAGCTCTGAGCCAGCGAAGGGCTGCACAGCCGCTATCTTTTTGAACATACTATTTCCAATCCCTTTCCTAAATGACACACATCGTTAACGATATCATAATTATTTGTGGCTAGCTGAACAAATTGCAAATTTATGCACTTCTCAACTGACACGTGAAGCTTACCATGCCAGCCTTCCACGTTGCTTTTATGCTACCGCCATAGCGCGTGCAAATGCTTTCGGCAACCGAGAGCCCGATCCCGTAGCCGCCCTCGTCGCTATGTGACTCGTCATTTCGATAAAAGCGCTCAAAGAAGCGGTTAAACTCTGCCTTCTTGCCATTTTCGTAGCTGTTTTGGACCACGAGCGTCACGCGTTCGCGCTTGGGCTGCGAAACCTCCACCACAACGCGGCCCCCCTTATCGCAATACTTGAGCGCGTTGTCCACCAACAGCGTGCAGAGCTGCTGAATGGCGCTCACGTCAGCCACCATACGCACATCGCTCGCGATGTTGCATTCAAGCTCTTTGTGCTCCTGCTTGGCCACGGCCCTAAAGGGGTCGACTGAGTCTGCAACCACCTTGCTCACGTCCATCTCGGTCATGGAGGTGCGGTCCTCCTGCTCCTCGGCGCGCGCGATCATAACGAGGTTCTGCACCAAGCCATCCATGCGATCCACTTGGCCCATGGTCGATTGGGTCCACTCACTCTCGCCCTGAAGCATCTCTATGACCTCGGTGTTTGCGCGAATGACCGCAAGGGGCGTCTTGAGCTCGTGACTGGCGTTGGTGATGAACTGCTTTTGTCTGCGCGCGTTCTCGATCTCGGGACGGATGGCACGTTTGGAAAGTATGAGCACCATAACAAAGCTTCCCAGCAGGCCTACGCTACAAATGACGACGGTGTTAAGCCCCGCCCCTCGGTTTACCTGCTGCTGAAACGAGCAGTCCAAAAAGGCGACGATAGTTTTGTTCCCGTTGAGCTTGTCCACCTTGTAGTAAAAGGTGTCAATCGACCCAAGGTCCAGCATCGCAATGGTTAGGCTCTCCTCATACGCCTCTCGTGCCTTGTTCGCGTATGCCACTGCCTCGTTTTCGTCCACCGAGGCAATGTGGCTCACGTCCACGCGCTCAACATTTCCCTTCCCATCGAACACCACCGAGAAGTACCGAGCGCCCAACGTGAATTCCGGCGACAGCCCCTCAAAGATATCGGTGGCGTGTATGCGACCCTCGCCGCCGCTTCCGTTCGACGGCGCGGGGAGCTCTCCATCGTTTTTCACAATGAGCTCTAGCACGTGTCCGGCCTGCGAGCGAAGCGTGTTTTGGTTTGCGAGCGCCGTCATACCACCGGTAAACAGGATTACCAGGAAGAACGAAAGCGTGGCAATAAGAACGAACTTGCGCCTTAGCTGGCGAATGGCCGATAAATTCATGAGGGCCTCTGAGTTGCCGTAAGGCAGTACCCGCCCTCGGATGCCCGAATGGTCACGTGCGAGCCCACCCACTTGAGCTTGCTCTGCAAGTACGATACGTAAAGACGCACCGTGTCTTCCTGCGCGTCGTTTTCCTTATGCCACACGCGCCCGAGCAGATAGTCAACCGTAAGCTCGTGATCGGTATTCATCATGAGCGCCTGCAAAAGCTCGAACTCCTTTACCGAGAGGCGCACGGCATTTGCCGACGAGAGCTCGAAGGTCTGACCGTTGAGCAGAATGTCCTCAAACGACAAGGGCTGCCCCTCGTAGTCCTCCCGCCGCCTCGTCATGGAACGCACGCGCGCTAAGAGCTCTTTCATGGCGAAGGGCTTGGTAAGGTAGTCGTCCGCGCCCGCATCCAAACCTGTGACGCGATCGTCCACTTCGGCCTTTGCCGTAAGCAGCAGCACCGGCGTTACATTGCCCTCGGACCGAATTTGTGAGAGCACCTGCAAGCCGTCTTTCTTGGGCATCATTATGTCCAGCACCAGGACGTCAAACCGCTCCTTCTCTATGAGCGTGAGCGCCTCCTCGCCGTCGAAGGCCGACTCCACTTCGTAGCCCTCGTGCTCGAGCACGGTGGTAAGGGCACGATTGAGATCGCGTGTGTCTTCCGCCAACAATAGTCTCGTTGCCATTTAGTCTCCTTCCGCCAATATCATATCGCGAAGCGTCTGCATGGAGACGTCGGTTGACGCAAGTTCGTCGGCACAGCGTTTGAGCTCCTGCACAATGAGCCGCTGGTTGCCCTCACGATGCTTCTTGTAATGCAGATGATGCTCGAGTGCCGCCCAGGTGTCCATGGAAATGGTTCGAAGCTGCACCTCTGCATAGTATCCCTCTTGCGAACGCAAGATCATGTGGTAGCTCCGATACCCATTGGGTTTGGCATGAAGAATGTAGTCGCGCTCCTCCACTACGACGAAGTCAGGGCTGGCCGCAATGTGATCGCGCAAGGCATACACGTCACTTAGGAACGGGCACACGATGCGCAGGCCCAAGGCATCGTACACCTTGGTAAGAGCGGCTTCCGTCGTTTCGGGCAATCCCTTACGACGGCACTTCTCACGCATGCTCTCCTCGGACTTCACGCGATGGAGAATGTGGTCCACCGGATCGAACGCAGACTGCAGGGCCATCGATTGCCTCAGGTCATCGACCCGTTGCACCAATTTGTCCAAGACAAGTTCCATCTCAGGCCGGTGGCCCCCATAGATGTCGTCCATGTGTCCTCCCCTCGGGTTAGCCTCATCCGCCATCAAACTATGTACCCTAACACACGTGCGGACAACGCGTTTGCGAGCTTTTATCACGTCAAATGCGTCAAGCTGTTGGTAAACCAATTGCTGAGCGCCGTTGGCGGTTGAAAACCTACCGTTAACCGCTAGTTGTACACTAATCAGTGTACAACTTTACAAGAACGGCTATAGTTCAAAGTGTAAACGGTAGCCGCAGCAAGGAGATGCGGTTGATTGGAGGAGGTGATGCCAGTGAACAGCGATATGATCCATAGGCGTCCCGCGGCTGGCATTGCGTGTCCCGTCTAAGTTTTAGGGCCTTAGCATTGAGCAGGCTTACGTAGGCGAACGATAAACGTCCAGTCCATGCGACAGACGGATGAACCGATGTAGCCGCGCAGGAGCCAGAGCATCACCACGGATGCTGCGTAGGTTGTTTGGTTGCTTGTTGTTTGGTTGGTTGCTTGTTGTTTGGTTGCGTTTGTCCCGGTTTGAAGGTGGAACCGCGGAGATGGGTCAGGGGACCCACGAGAGGGGCCGCACGAGGCGGCAGAGGTTTATATTTTCTGGCGGGCAGCTCGCGCGGGCTGCCCGCTTTTTTGAACGAAGCGTAATGCAGCGGGTCTGTACCCAAGATGGACCTCACATCCCACGCATGGGGTCGCGTGAGATGGGGCGTACTGGTACGCGCCAGCAAAGCCCGCATTCTGTTAACTGGTCACGGACGGCTCCGGTTTATCTGGCTAGGAAGCCCAGTAACCGCTGGGCTTTCCCTGTTTTCCAATGTAATCCCTTCACTCGCGCGCATGTTTCTCCCGCCATCTCCTGGTAGCCAGGGCGAGCCTGGCCAGCTGGTCGGTCACAGTCAGCGAGTCGGCAGCCAAGGCCGCGACCGCTTGCAAAGAGAGTTTCGTGTAGAGGCATATTCGCCCTCCTTTCGAAAGGCGCCGTGTGCGGACTCTGCTGGCACGTCGGGCTGGCGCCGCGACGGGTCGCGGGCGCTACGACGGGATCGGGCGGCGCAAGCCGCCCCGGGAGACGCTCTCGCGGCGGGTATGCGCACCCGACACCCAAAATCCGTCCCCTTAATACATAAACATTTATTACTATTTAATGTATTTCCAGGTGTTTTAGCTTAGAGCATACGCGTAAGGGGACGTTTTTTGGGTGGCGTTTCACCCATATGGGCGTTCCGACCCCCGCAGGACCCGAGGTCAGGGGTGCCGTCCTTCGGTGCCGTATCCGCCGCGTGCGAAAAGCTGCCCCGTTTTCATGGCCGTCTAGCTGGGTCTTTGGAGATGCCGCTTTGCCACCGGCGGAACACCGCACCCCCGTGGCGGCCCGCCCCCGCGGGAGGCCCCGCGAAAACGGCCCGTCTAGCTGGGCAAACCCCTCAGAGCCGTTCTGAGGCCCGTTTTCCGCCCATAAGGTCTTCCGGGACGTCGGCGCGGCAAAGGTGGCGTCCTGCACCCTCCTGGAGCGTCGCGTGCTTTGCGCGGCAACGTCGGGCGAGGCATGCTGTCGCTTGCTTCACGAGCGCCCTGCTGGCGAGACAAAAGGGCACCGTGAGAACGGAGTTGAATCCCCGTCGGAATCGGGGCTGTTGAAACCCACCTTTGAGGCACGCTCTCTTCCCCTTCTTCCTCGCCAACTCGGGATCCTTTCGCTCGGGCGGGCCGAATACCCGCAACTCGCGGAAGGATGCACTGCCATGCAGGACTCATCCGTACGCGTTCGGCTGTCCATAAAAAAAGAGGAGTATGTTCGGATGAGCTTGCAACTCAACCCGGGCAAACGCGGTACAGAGGGTGCAAGTGGTCCCTTTTGTACCACTTGCTTGCCTTTGGCAATCTGCTATACTTTGTTTTCGCGTCCCCATCGTCTATCGGCTAGGACGGCACCCTTTCAAGGTGCAGAGGCGGGTTCGACTCCCGCTGGGGGCACCAGACCGCG
>CADCPM010000103.1 GCA_902803315.1 uncultured Coriobacteriaceae bacterium | reverse complement strand
GGCCCGTTCGTCTAGCGGTTTAGGACGCCGCCCTCTCAAGGCGGAGATCACCGGTTCGAATCCGGTACGGGCTACCAAGAATCCGCAGGTCATCGGGGTAATCTCGGTGGCCTGATTTGTTTTTCTGGCCGCCCCTCACCGTCCAAGGGGACATTGAGGGGACATTCGCGACCTCGGCATCCTCGGTGGGTGGTGAGACGATGCGAGTGAAAGCCTTAAACTCGATAGTTCTTTGCCATATTCGTTATAGCCTGGACGCGTGAGCGCGCAAGATAGATACGAACTTGTAGATGTGAACTGATGCTTCTCCGGCTGCAGCTCACATCTACAATATTGGTTTGAATATTATCGACTTCAACTGGTGTTTTACAGAATTTGATGTATGCGTTTTGTAGATGTGTGCTCTTGACAATCGGCTAGAGCTCACAACTACAAAAACGGGCGAAGGTGGAATGCGGTTACCTGCAGTTTTGTGCTTGTTGCATAGATGGCTCGTGTAGATGTGAGCTGGCGGTAGGCAGCCTGCGTGTTAGCCTCGATGACTCGAAAAATGAGTGGGAAAACTGCATAGCTTTAAGCGTATACATAGATAACTTTCAACGATAGGGGAGGTAATGATGAGCTACAACGACCTGTCTTCCGACCTAATGGAAAAGGCGAAGGCGCGCAGGACGCCTGAGGACGTCATGGCGCTTGCCGAGGAGGAGGGCTACGAGCTTTCCAAGAAGGAGCTCGAAGGCCTGGGCGGTGGTGTGTCTGCATCTGGCGATGACGCCAAAGCATTCGATTTCTATAAAGGTCTGGAGGCGACTTGCCGTTTGGGATAGTTTCTTCGAATCGTTTGCAAGACGAGCTGACAAGTGACCTGTCCCCTTGTCAGCTCGTTTTTTGGTTGCCACCAAAAAAGCACGCCTGCCGCTCATGCCGATGCTATAAGCGTAGTCCTACTATGTGATAAGGTCTTATTGTCTGTTCTGAGTTCGGCATAAAGGAACGAGCGCATGAAAAGAATAGCCTTCCTCTCGTTTGACTGGGACTACAGAATCGTTCCCGAATACTATCTTGGGCTGCAGGAGTGCGTAAAGAGCTTCCCAGACGTTCAGATCGTTGTCTTCAATGCCTTTGGGCGCTACTATGCGAGCCATGTGCCACGGCAGGACTCGCTTGAGGTGTTCATGCTCTGCGACGTGGATAGCTATGACGGCTTTATCGTGCAGGGTAACCGCACGTGGCCACCCGAGCTTCGCCAGCAGTTCGTGGACGCCGCAGTTCAGCACAACAAGCCGGTGGTGTCCATTAACTATGAGCTCGTTGGTGCCCATGCCGTTGGCACCAACAACTACCAGGAGGAGTACGAGCTCGTTTGCCGTGTGCTGCAAGACTGCGGCTGTAGGCGGCCCGTGTTCGTAAACGGGCTCAAGACTTCCGTTGAGGCTCAGGATCGGGTTCAGGCATTCAAGGACGCATGCGCGAAATTTGGCGTGCACGACGCAAAGGTGTATCAGGCCAACTGGCAGATGTCCGCGGGTGTGGTAACGGCCAAGAAGATGCTCAGACGTCCGAACGACCTGCCTGACGCCATCTTTTGCTGCAACGACGATTTTGCCGTGGGCGTGCAGGAGACCTTGCGGGATGGGGGAGTGCGCATACCCGATGACGTGGTGATAACGGGTTTCGACAATCGTCAGATCTGCCAGTTTACGAGCCCGCACATAACCACGGTGGACCGCGACTACCAAACCATTGGTGCCACTGCCCTCAAGACCCTGATGCAGCTCATGGCTGGGGGAGACGTGCCCGACAAGACGTTTAGCCCCGCACGGCTCGTCCTCAGGGAGTCCTGCGGCTACGTATCGCAATCCGCGGCAAAGGGTTCGAAGGCGCTGCTTTCGCATGCCACACCCATCGAGAGGCTATACGACGCACTCGGTGAGTTCCAATCCATAGTGCTCACGGACGATTCGCTCTATGGAATACTGGAGAACAGCGAGATATTCGCGCGCAAACTGGATTGCTCGAACGTGTTCTTATCGCTCAACGACGAGTATCTAACGTCGGTCGGCACATCGGCGTCTTGCGTCTATGGTAAGACGAGTCATCTTGTCGCGTGCAAAGAGCGGGTGAGGTCATTGCCATGCAACGATGACCACATGTACACGGCCTACGAGACAAAGGCGATACTTCCTCCGCAAGTTCCCTTTGACGCACCCATTTATACGGTGAGTTCCTTGCATCGTAACGATGCCTGCATGGGGCTGTTCGTTACGGAGGGCGTCCCGACCGACATGAACTGCGGCCTGAACACCATGTTCCTCACGGTGCTCGCAAGCGCCATTGACGCCGCGCTTAAGACGAGGCTTCTTCGCAGCTCCAATGGTGCGCAATAGGCTAAAGGACGACGTGCTCGAGCGGCTCGTCGGCAAGGAAGTGTCGTAGGTTTTTGCAGCATACGTCGCATATGCGATCTTCGGTGCCAGGATTCTTGCCAAATGCGCCGCCAGCCTCGTGTGGGGTTATGACGCATCGTGGCTCTTTCCACAGCCGATGTTCGCTCGGCAGCGGCTCGGGGTCCGTGACATCGAGCGCGGCGCCCCATAGATGGCCTTCGGCCAACACGCGTGCCAATGCCTCGCAGTCAACGAAGTTACCGCGCCCCACGTTTACCAGTATAGCGTTGTCCCTCATGCTGCGAAGCCGTCGCTCGTTCAGATATCCCGCGGTCTGTGGCGTGTTGGGGAGGGTGTTTATCACGACGTCGGCGGCCGAGAGGCGCCCGTCGGCCTCATCGAGCGTAACCAGTTCGTCAAAGTGCTCGCGCTTTTGCGCGGTGTTGCGGCAGACACCAACGCAATGCACGTCAAAACCCACAAGCCGCTTTGCGGTGCAGGCGCCCAAGTCGCCGGCCCCAAAGATGAGCACGTTGGCGCCTTCGAGCGAAAGGACGGCACCCGCACCCTTCCACGTCCGGCATTCCTGCTGGCGGACGTAGGTTGGCAGATTCTGCATGAGCGAGAGGATCTGACCCACGACGTACTGCGAGATTATGTGCCCATAGGCGGCGCCAGCCACGTTCGTGAGACGTACGTTCTTGGGGAAAGGAATGCTGCCGCGCGTGTAGAGGTCGGTGCCTGCCCAGGTCATCTGCACCCACCGTATCGGCGTTCCCTCGGCGAGCAGCCGTGGCGACGGCTCGCCTATGACGGCGTCTGATTCCGCCAGAAGCTCACGCATGCGCTCGCTTCCGGCAGGCGCATCCGTTTGCGTGAGCTCGGCCGCATTGCCGGCGACGGCGCGGAGCTTCTCCATGTGATGTGGGCGAAACGGCACGGTGACGAGTATTCGTTTCTTGTCGCTCATTGCGAAATTCCTCTCTGGGCTATGGGGCGAATCACGTCGTCGCAAAGGCGCTATTCGTCGTATTTTGCAAGGTCGCGCACAACCACAGAGGCAAGAATGTAGCCTGCGACCGGAGGTACGAAGGACACGGAACCCGGTACGCTGCGATTGGACGACCCCTCCCGAAGCTCCTTCTTGAGGTCCACCTCGCCCACGGGCGTGCGGGCGGGTTCGGTTGAGTACACTACTAAAAAGTGACCAAGACCTCGCTTGCGTGCCTCCTTGCGCATGATACGTGCGAGCGGGCATACGGAGGTGCGTTGAATGTCACCTACGCGCAATGCGGTGGGGTCCACCTTGTTGGCAGTGCCCATGCACGATATAACAGGCGTGCCCTCCTCCTTGGCGCGCGATATTATGTGCAGCTTTGCCGTAACGGTATCTACGGCGTCTATGGCGTAGTCAAAGGAGCCGATGTCTATTTGGTCCGAGGTCGCCGGCAGATAGAAGCAGCGATGGGGCTCGACGTCGCAGGAGGGGTTGATGCTGGCTATGCGCTGCGCCATGGCGTCGACCTTCGGCATTCCCATGGTCTGCGAGGTGGCTATGATCTGACGGTTGGCATTGCTGGGGCCAACCACGTCGTCGTCCACGATGGCGATGTGACCTACGCCAGCGCGTGCAAGGGCTTCCGTTGCCGCGCCACCAACGCCGCCAAGACCAAACACGATCACACGTGCCCGAGCGAGCCGCTCCATGGCCGCTTTGCCAAGCAAAAGCTCCGTCCGCGAGAAAATCTCGCTGTTTTCCTGAGTCATTTCCATACTGGTGCCAATGATTGCCAGCTACGCGCTACCAGCCGCGCACCTCTTTGACCTCCTGGTGAACGAATGAGTCGCGCGGTACCATGCGTACCTCCCAAAGCTCAGAGATGTTTTGGAGGATCCGCTGCTCAGCCGGATCGAAGAGGCTCGAGTTTGCGAGCTTAACGAGTTCGTCCACGAGCTCACCGACGTTCTTTCCGTATATCTCGGCGTCCCAGCCCTTCTTTTGGAGCTCCTTCGTCGCCGCGGCCACATCCTCGTCCTCGATCTGCCCAAGCAGCGATAGGGCCGAGTCGGCTACCAGCCCATTGCAGAGCAAGCCCTTCACGAAGGCGAGGAAGCCGGCTGCCATCTGGGGCCTGAGTGCGTCCGCATAGCCGACCTCGATCTCCCCGTCGAGCAGGCGTGCCAGGGGGTAGGCGGTCTGCAGGAGATGTGCCGCCTCGTTTCGTGAGATGGTGCGATCGCGCAGGAACTCACGGGTGGTTGCCTTGCCCGTTGGGATCGTGTTTCCTTGATCGTCCACGAACAGGATGGGTGTGATTCCCTTGATCCAGGTGGCATAGCGGTCGAACGAGAAGCTCTGCGAAAAGGTTCCCAGAACCACGCCGCAGCGCTCGGGATCGAACTCGTCCCACAGCATGGCACGCACCATGCGGGGGCAGCGCCGCGCGCCAGACCCGCGGAAGCTGCGAACGTTGTCGGTGAGAAACGCGAAGAGAGGGGAGAGAGCTACCGCAAGACGATACGTGTCTACGGCCACGCGGTCCCCGCCATGCGCGATGCTGACCGAGGTGGAACAGCTGCAACGCAGGACGTCACGAGAATAGCGACCGGTTTGCGAAAGATGCGCGGTAAGAAGCGTCCAGCGCGTGTGAGGCACGAGCGTAACGTCGAGCGGGGTGGTGACGAGCGGGTTATAGCCTTCGGCCAAAAGCTCGTAATCGCATCCCATAGCCCGCGTCGCCACGTGGACCAGGCGGTCAAACGACTCAACCGCCTCAAGCAAGTCGCAAACCGAGCTTGCCGGTCCTGCCTCGCATATGAGCTGACAGCCGGCGTCAAGCGATGCCTTGAGCGCCACGGTTCCACCGCCCATTAGGGTCGCATAGCCGCTAAGTCCCATAAGCCGGTTCTCAAGAAGGACGCGCTGGCTGCCTTGCCATGCGTTGGCCATGGAGTCGAGGACCTTCTCCATGCCCTTCTCGCCATCAAAGAGTACGGTTTGCTCTGCTTCGCGGTCCTTAAGAACGCGTGACAGCCTTAACGTGAGCATGGGCTCGTCCGTTTTGCTACGTGTGGGTTTGTCGGTACCCCTAAGCGCATTCAGAAGCATTTTTTGGTTGTGCGCGTAGATATCGTTAGGCTCCATGCACCTCTCGCTTTCAAAGTCTGTGTTATGAACGTACATTTCGGTTTGTCGTTCGTCTTGCTGGTGCTTGCGGATAATATACTAGACCAATGGGCGCTCGTTCGCCCTGCTCAAACGAAAAGGTCGATAATTGTCGATTTATGTTGCCCGAGGAGAGCAATGGCAGACGAAAGCAAGGCGCATGTGAGTGCACATGCGCAAGCGAATAAGGGTCACGCGACGCATAAGGTGCCGCTAAAGGTGGGCTCGAGTGGAAAACGCAGCAGGTCCTCAAAGCCAGACGATGAGGCCGAGAACAGGGCGAAGGCGCGAAAGGGTGCCTTGTTCCTGGGCGTCGTCGTTATTGCCTACGTGCTCTATCTGGTCATCTCCGGGCAAATGGGCCAGTTCGTCGAAGCCCTGGCACACGTTGACTTGGGCTGGGTCGCGCTTGCGGGCCTTTGCTTTGTGGGCTACTTCATCTTTGGCGTCATTGCCTACGCTATTGCCGTGTACATAGACCATGACTCGCCCGTTGGCGTGCGTGACCTTATGAGCGTCGAGGCCAGCGGAATCTTCTTCGGCAACCTGACTCCCATGATGGCGGGGTCGATCCCCGCGCAGATCCTGCGGCTTACCCGTACGGGCCTGGACGTGGGCGAGGCTTCCGCCACGCAGTTCACGCGCTTCATCATGTTCCAGTTTGGCGTGGTGCTCTTTGCCGCGATTATGCTCTTTGCCAAGCTGGGGTTCTTCTTCGATACCTACGGCGACATCGTGATGATCAATCTCATTGTGTTCGGCGTGCACTTTTTGGAGTTTGCGGGGCTTTTCGTTATTTGCCTCTGCCCAAAGTTCGTCATGTCGGTGGGCAACGGTCTCATTAAGTTCTTCTCGGAGCGCGGCTGGCTCAAGAACACCGAGCACTGGAACGAGATGGTAAACGTGCAGGTGATGGAGTTCTCGCACGCCTTCATGGAAGCGGCCAAAGACCTGCCCTCCATGTTCCTCACGCTGGTAGTCACGATGGCACAGTTGGCCTGCTTCTATATGATCCCATGGTTCGTGCTCAACGCCTTTGGCGTGAGGGCCGACTTCTTAAACTGCCTGGCCGCTGGCTCCATGGTGCAAATGATGGCCACCGCCGTTCCGTTGCCTGGCGGAACGGGCGGCGCCGAGGGAAGCTTCTACATGTTCTATGGTGCCATGTTTGGACCCGCCAACGTAAACGCAGGGTTCCTCATCTGGCGTATCGTCACGTTCTTTGCTCCTACGATTTTGTCTGCGCCCCTTTTGGGCCTGCGATCCAGGAATCGCTCTTTGAGCATCTATCAGCGCGTGCAGCGCATAAAGGGGCGCTTGATGGGACAAGACAAGGGCAGCATGGTGGCAGGCGCTACCATTCATCCCAAGCGCAAATAGATCCTAACCAAGGGACAGGCCCCAAGTTGAGGTAGAGAAACCTTAACTTGGGGCCTGTCCTTTAGTTCGTGTTCGCAGTTAAATCGTGAGCTCCATGGCTCGCTCAATGCGTGCGAGCGTATGGTCGCGGCCAAGAAGCGCGAGCGTGTCTCCGATGCCAGGGGATACGGCACGGCCGACGCAGGCAACGCGGATGGGCTGGAAGACTTTGCCCTTGCCGAGACCCAGCTGCTCGGGAATCGGATCGAGCGCTTCCTCGATTGCCTGTGGGGTCCACGGCTCGAGTGTCGCCAGCGCGCCCTTGGCCGCAACGAGCGCCTCGCGTGCCCCTTGCTTGGCAAGCCACTTCTTAACGGCCTTTTGGTCGTATTCCAGCTCGTCGTCTGCCGTGTACAGGTAGCGAGCCTGATCCACCACGTCCGACGAGAGGGTCGTACGCGGCTTGAGCGCGGCGGAAAGAAGGTCGTACCAGCTTGCCTCATGCGTGCATTCGCCAACGGGCTCGAGGTCCGCAGCATGCAGCTGCGGAACGAGCACCTCGTCCGCAAACTGCTCGTCGCTCATGGCGCGCAGGTACTCTGCGTTAATGAAGTCGAGCTTCTTGGGGTCCATGATGGCCGGGTTCTTGGAGACATGATCGAGCGAGAACTCGCTGGCAAGGCGCTCGCGGGAGATGACGGTGCTCTCGCCGTCCGGAGCCCACCCAAGAAGCGCGAGGTAGTTCACGAACGCATCGGACAGATAGCCTGCATCACGATACTCCTCCACGCTGGTTGCCCCATGGCGCTTGCTGAGCTTCTTGCCGTCCGAGCCAAGGATCATGGAAATGTGGGCGAAGGTGGGCGTCGGTGCGCCAAGCGCCTCGTATACCACCACCTGGCGCGGCGTGTTGGAAAGGTGGTCGTCGCCGCGGATGATGTGGGTTATGCCCATCGCGGCGTCGTCGACGACCGTGGCAAAGTTGTACGTCGGCGTTCCGTCGGAACGGAAGATAATAAAGTCGTCGAGCTCCTTGGCGTTAAAGGTCACGTTGCCATGCACCGCGTCGGGAACAATAACGTCGCCGCGGTCGTCTGGCACCTTTATGCGGATGGTATAGGGCTCGCCGGCGTCCACGCGGGCCTGCGCCTCGCTTGGATCGATGTTGCGACAGGTGCGGCGATAGCCTTGGAAGGAGTCGTGGCGCTTGGCTGCCTCCTCGCGATCTGCCGCGAGCTTCTCGGGTGAGCAGAAGCAGTAGTATGCCTTCCCCTCGGCTACGAGGCGCTCTGCCGCCTCGCGGTAGAGCCCCATGCGCTCCGTTTGGAAATAGGGACCGTAGGCGCCGCCGACCTCGGGACCCTCGTCCCAGTCGAGCCCGAGCCATTGCATGGCGCGCAGGATTACCTGCGTGTTCTCCTCGGTGGATCTCGTGGGGTCGGTATCGTCTATTCGCAGGATGAAGGTGCCGCCGTTTGCGCGCGCAAAGGCCCAGTTGTAGATTGCCGTGCGGGCGCCCCCAACGTGCAACTTGCCGGTTGGGGAGGGCGCAAAGCGTACGCGTACCTGCGCATTCTTGTTGTTGCTCATGCTTGCCTCTCGGTTGGATTACGTGCGTGACCACATAGTATAGCGTTTGCGTGGCGCAATCGTATGGAAAGCGATTCCGTGTGGCCCTACCGTTCGTCGACGATTACTTGTCATTCGGGGCGCAAAACCGATTAATGACCTTATCTCAATACGATTCGACCTCATTTACGTTACCATGCGCAATAACCTGAGAGAAAGGCCGCTACTATGGTGACGTTCCCCCAGTTTCTTGAAGCGCTGACTTCGAATCCCTTCCTTATCATTGTGATGGTCCTCATTTTGGGCTCCATATTCGTCAACGGTTCGACGGATGCCGCGAATGCAATAGCCGAGCCCGTGGGCACGCGCTCCATAAGCGTGCGCAACGCCATAATAATGAGCGTAGTTTGCAACTTCATCGGTCTTGTGGGCATGAGCCTCATATCCACGGCGGTAGCCGACACCATGAGCAACATGGTTGACTTTGGCGGTGACAATCGCGCGGCGCTCATTGCGCTTGCCGCCGCGACGGTGGGCATCGTTGCCTGGGGCGTGGGTGCCTGGGCATTTGGCATTCCCACCAGCGAGAGCCACGCCCTCATTGCCGGGCTCACGGGAGCCGCCATTGCCGTGCATGGCGATTTGGGCGGTGTGAACATGGGGGAGTGGATTAAGGTCGTATACGGCCTAGTGCTCTCCACCGCCCTTGGATTTGGAGCGGGTTGGGCCATTACGCGTCTGATTGCCGTCGCTTGCAAGAATGCGGATCGCAGGAAGGCGGATAGCTTTTTCGGTCGCATGCAAGTGGTGGGCGCTGCGGGCGTCGCGCTCATGCATGGCGCTCAGGATGGTCAGAAGTTCATGTCCACCGCGTGCATGGCCATTGCGTTGGCCAAGGGATTCAACGTGTCCGAAATGGGTGGATTTCCCCTGTGGATACAAGTGCTGTGTGCCGCGACCATGGCGGTGGGTACCGCAGTGGGCGGAAAGAAGATAATCAAGACCGTTGGCACGGGCATGGTAAAGATGGAAAAGTACCAAGGTTTCGCCGCATCCATGAGTGCCACGGGCTCGCTGTTGGTTGCCACGCTCACGGGCTTGCCGGTTTCCACCACGCATGCCAAGACCGCGGCCATCATGGGGGCGGGCGCAGCCAAGGACGTTCGGGCCGTTAATTGGTCGGTGGCCAAGGACATGGTGCTCACATGGGTCTTCACGTTCCCAGGATGCGGGATCATTGGGTTCGCGTTGGCAAAACTGTTCCTTATGGTTTTCTAGACTGTGCACATGCGTACGATGTAAATGCCTCGAGCATTGGAAACGGAGAGAGAAATGCCAAAGAGGGAAGACATTTTCTATACGCTCCTCAAGGAAGCTGCAGCGCAGATGAAAGACGCTTCAGACGAGTATCTGTCCATTATGCAGGGATTCCCAGATACCATGGCGCAGGTTCCTCGCATGAAGGTCCACGAGACGACGATGGACGAGCTTGTTTCCAAGATTCACGAGAACTTGTATACGTCGTTCATCACGCCAATCGATCGCGAGGACATCAGCGACCTCGCGCTGCGCATGGACGACGTGGTAGACCTCATGGAAGTGGTGTGCGCGCGGTTCGACCTGTTCCAAATTGAACGCATGCGGCCAGAGGCGGTGGAGATGGCCGAGCTCACGCGCAAGGCTGTGATTGAGCTCAACGAGGTTATCGTGCGCCTTCCCAAATACAAGAAAGATGACAAGATCATGCATCACGCGAAGGCGATCAGCCGCATTGAGGACGGTGCTGACCGCGTGTATCAGAATGCGCTTCGGCGGCTCTTCGCGGAGGAGGACAGCGGCAAGGAGGTCGTGACGTGGCTTCGCCTGTTTGACCGGATGGAGAATTGCCTTAATGCCATCGATAAGGCCGCCGGTGTGGTGCGGTCGGTGGTAATGAAGAGCTCGTAGCGGCTGGCGGGGATGGATTCGGGCTGGACGGGCTTGCTGGGATTGCGCGCACTGTGACGGATTCCAGCAAGCCCGTTCGTGCTTTTGCTGGGATTTGTTGCGCTGCGGCCAAAGCCAGCAAGTCGGCACGCACTGTTGCCCAAAAAACTCCCCTCGTTCCGCACGGGATCGAGGGGAGCGTTTGTTAAGACGGGTGCAAGCGCACGCAGGCTAGTAGCTCGAGCCGCCTTTGCTTGAGCTTGCGCTGGAGTTGCTCGATTCGGTGGAGCTGCCGTAGCTATCTCCGCTGGAGCTCTTAGAGCTGCTATCGCTGGTGCCGTTCCCGCTAGAGCCACTGCCACTAGAGTAGTCGTTGCTCGACTCGCTGCTACTGGAGTTAGTGGTGCCAGATTCGGAAGAGTTGGTGCCCATGGAATCGCTGGAGCTGCTGCTGGAGTTGCTGGAACTGCTGCTGCTCGAGTTGCCGCTCTCTTCATCTGACGTGCTAGGAATGTCGGACTTGGAGCTTGGCATGCCGTAAGCAATCAGCTCGTCAATGGTAACGAACTTGTATCCTTCCTCAACGAGCTTCGGCAAGGCTTGGCGCAGCGCCTCGACGGTCTGAGAGCGGTCGCCGCCGCCATCGTGCATGAGGATTACCTGACCAGGCTTAACGGATAGGATCATTTTCTGGATGGCGTCTGCGCCAGGTCGGCTCCAGTCCTCAGTGTCGACGTCCCAGCCAATCTCGGCGTCCACGATATCCCATACGTTGTTGATCGTGTCGCCATAGAAGTTGCCGCCGGGCGCACGAATGACGTGGGAGGGCTCTTCGCCCAACGCGTCCTTAATTGCCTCGTAGCCCTTTTTGATTTCGTCCACCTGCTCGGTTGCGCTCATTTTGGCAATGCTGGTTCCGCCGCCAGAGCCCTCCGCGTGGTCCCAGGTATGCGTGCAAATCTGGCACCCAAGGTCCTTCGCGCGCTTGAGGACGTCCTTGTTTTGGGCAATCTGGTTGCCAATGGTGAAGAAGGTCGCCTTGGCATGGTTCTCTTCCAGGATGTTCAGGATGTCGTTGGTGGTGTCGGGCCAGGGGCCGTCGTCAAACGTAAGGGCGATGGCCTTGTCGTCGGGCTGGGCCGTGTAGATGCGATAGCCCGCGTTAATGGGTTCCTTGGTTACCTCGGTGACCGTCTTTCCGGACTGCTTGCCAGTGGATGTGGTCTCGACGCCGTCTTCGCCGTCGGAGAGAAGGTGTATGGATCCAAACCAATACGCCTCAAATTCCCTGTTGCCCTCGTCTTTCTCGAAGGGCAGCTTCTTTTCCTGAACGTCGGTTTCCTCTGTGGCGTCGCCGCCATCGGTAATCTCCACGACGTTATTTGCCTTGAGCTCGGAGTTCACGTCCGCTGCATTGCCGTCTATGGTTGCCGTGCAAGCGTGGCCTGCGCCTTGTGTGAGCATCGAGCCATCGACGGCAAGGAGATTGCCTGGCTTTGGCTCAACCACCTTTTGGTCCAGAAGCGTCTGGACGGTTGCTCCAGGGCTGAGCGTAACCTTCTGGCCGTTAACGGTAACGTCAAAGCGCGAGAACACGCCTACGAGCAGCCAGATGACGACCCCCACAACAATAACGCCCGCGACACCGAGCGCGATCTTGAGAGGGGAAACAGGCAATCCGCCATTGGGCGCACCCGAGTGCGGACGAGCAGCGCCCGAATGGGGACGTGCTGCCCTGCGTCGTGCGTCAGCCTCTACGGCCTTGCGCGAAACTGGTCGCTGGGCTCCCGTGGAACCAGAGCGCCTGCGCTGTTGCGCGCCGTTTTGCCTGCGAGGATGATTGTGTTGGCCTGATGAGGTCCTGCGGGTCGCGTCCGCATTGGAGCTGTGCCGTGCCTGCCCAGATCGACCTTGCCTTTGACCCCCGGACGCATTTCTCGATTGCCGATTGCGCGAACGGTCCTGAGTCGAAGAGCCCTGCCGTGGACGATGATTCGAGCGCCGCCGTTGCGGCTGGCGTTCGCCATTGTGGTCTTGGTCCATGAGGTTTCCTTCCGTGTGGTACGAAAAACACACTACGCATAAATGCTCCGCAAATTATAGAACCAAAACGTGCGTTCTGTAACAAGATATTGCGCTTTATCCGTAAACGCATAGCATGTTGGGAGATAATATCTGCACAGACGCATTTGTATGCCTAATGAAGCATGAGCAAAGGGGCCATAGGACGCGAAGAGAGGAGCGCCACATGATGGAGAACGATCCCGCGCGAGACGACAAGCTCGTGCTGGTGGATGGGCTCGATCGCACGGTCGGTTACGCCACCAAGGAACGTGCCCATACGCAGGGTCTTCTGCATAGGGCGTTTTCGGTGTTGCTGGTACGCGGCGATGGTGCGGATAGGCAAGTTCTGCTGGCTCAACGCGCGCGCCAGAAATACCATTCTGGGGGCCTGTGGGCCAATTCATGCTGTTCTCATCCGCGCCAAGGCGAGGAGGTGCTGGAGGCAGCGCAACGCAGGCTGCCCGAGGAGCTGGGCATTTGCGCAAAGGACCTAAGGGATATAGGTTCGTTTGCGTACCGAGCGTCATTTGATAACGGCCTCACGGAATACGAATACGATCACGTGTTGATCGGAACCTGTGAGGGGGAGCCGTGTCCCGAGGCTTCCGAGGTTGAGGCGCTTCGTTGGGTGGGCACGGACGAGCTCGCTCGCATGCTCTGCGAAGAGCCAGAGCTCTTTAGTGCATGGGCACCCATGGTCCTCTCGCTGGCATTGCAGGTGCTTTGAGACCATCGCACGTCCCCCGCGCACCCTGCCCGCGTACGTCGACTCACGAAGTGAGCGAGCGAAGCGAGCGCGGAGCCGTATGCGGACAGGGTGCGCGGGGGACGTGCGATGGCTTACGAGGCAAGCGCGGAGCCGCATGCGGGCCGGGCGTGCCGGGGGGACGTGCTGTGACGTTTGGGTTCGCTTAGCGCGTCACGAGGTAGTCGACGGTAACCTCATCCATGGGATACCATACCTGCGTATCCGCATTGAGGTTGTGGGATATGGTCAGCTCGTCGGACTCGTCGAAGTAGCGGGTGCCAAACACGTATGCGCCATCGTTTACGAATATCTCCAGGACCGAGGTATCCACGAGAATGCGAATGTTCTCCAGACGCGTGATGGGTGCCTGGCGAAGCTTGCGGTCGCCGCTCTTGGTCATGTCGGTGAACTCAAGCTTGGCCACGTCGTGCTCGAAGCGCAGCTGCAGGAAGTCACCGAAACTGATGGTGCCCTTGCCGTCGATATTGTCGATTACCACGTCGGCACACTTCTTGGGAAGCGTGACGGTGCCCTCGAAGTCTTGCGCCACGCCGCGCAGGGCATCGATCTCGGCCGGCGGGGCCTGAAGGATGCGATCGCGCTTCTCGTCGTAGGTAAGCACGCGGGGAACGGTAAGGACTCCACGCCAGGTTTCGGTGGGGTTGTCGTAGGCACGAACGTCTTCCTCGTCGTGGGGGAGGCTCATCCAACCGATGAGCATGGTGCGGCCCTTCTCGTCAACAAGCGACTGGCAGGCATAGAAGTCAAAGCCGTAGTCCCAGTCCACGAACGTGTTTTGGTCGATGCCGGCGCGCGGCGCCTCGGCGTCCATACGCTTGGTGTCGGCATGCAGGAGGTCAACGATGGTACCGCGGATGGGGAAGTAGCCGGCCGCGTGGACGTTTTGGGCTGTGGTGCGCGTGGAGCCTTGGGATTCGATGGCCCTTGCCATGCCTTGCGGGCAGGTGGACAAAAACTCCATGCCATCGAGTACGATGCGGTCGGGGCACTCCCACATGTAGCCAAACGGGTCTTTTTCCAGGTTGGTAACGGAGCCCGCCATCTCCCATGAGTAGCCGTCGTCGGAGTCGTACATCATAATAGCACCGCGCGAGTCGGCGAGGGTGCGAGCGCCCAGCAGCATGTGCAGCTTGCCGTCCTGCTTCCACACCTTGGGGTCACGCACATGGCAGCTGCAGTAGGCGGGGTAGCCCGAGTTGTCCAGCACGACTTCTTTGCCCTCCATGTTTATGCCGTTGTAGGAGCGCATGAGTGTCTGGTTTGCCAGGCGGCCGGACGTGGTGCCGTCGCCCTCCTCCTCGCGCACGTTGCCGGTGTAGTAGAACCACACTTCGTCGGCGTCCTCGTTTATATAGGCGCCACCCGAGTAGGAGCCGTCGGCATCGGCGGGAGACCCTGGGAAGATGTGGCAGCCGAGGAACGTGTAGTGCACGAGGTCGCGGCTCGCGAAGTGACCCCAGCCGTGGGGGGAGTCAAAGTCGCCGGGGTAGGTGGGAGCATTCTGGCAGAAGAAGTGGTAGGTCCCCTTAAACTGACAAAGACCGTTGGGGTCCGAGATGGATCCGTTATAGGGCGCTAAGTGGAGTTTGGGGCGCCAGGAATCGTTGCTCATGCGTATCCTTTCGTTGAGCGAACAAAGTCTCATCTATCATACGTGAGAACGATTCCATACTGTATTGGACATTGTGCGAACGGTAGGAGCTAGGCAGCCTCGGAGCCGTAAGAGGACCCAGTCGAGGATCCATAGCTCGAATCCGTTTTGCTGCCGCCGCTGTTGGAGCTGCCGCCCTCAGAGGAGCTCGATGAACTTTTGGCAGACGAGGAACTCGACGAAGACGCGGAGCCCGACGAAGACGCGGAGTCCGAGGAGGAGCTGCCGCTACCAGAAGACAGGTCCGTGGACTGCGTGCCTTGGCTCTGGCTTGTGTCCGAAAGCTGGCTCTCGTCCTCCTTCTTGGCGCCAGATTCCTTGTCGGAGCCTTCTTCGCTGGATTTGGAATCGGTCTCGGGAATGACAACCGAGTCCTTGATCAGCGATGAATAGGCCTGAGCGCCCTGTGTGGTAAGGCTCCTGCCGTCTTCCCCGAACCAGTCGTTGTGGCCCTCGGATGCCTTGTGCCAATCGATGAGGTTGACGTTGTCGCGCTTGTTGGCCAAAGACGAGAGCAGCTCGTTGTTCTTGTCGACCCACGGGTTGGAGGAACGCGTGTTTACCACCCACACGGATTTGTCGCTGCCGATGGCGTTAAGAAGCGACTCCATATCGCCCTCCGAGAGCGTGTCCTCGTCGGAGACGCAGAGGACTACGCATGGTCCCACCACGTTGGAGTCGCGGTATCCCTCGTAGAGCCTCATGATGTCCGTGAGCTTACGGCCGTCGGCGGTGTCTACCAGCCCCTTGGGGAACGCCTCGGCAAGCTGGTCGGCGGCATCGAGCGCAACGATATCTCCTAGCAAGGTGACGTTGTAGGTGGTGTTCGACTCGTCCGGTAGTTCGTAGCCCATGGTATCGACGATCAGCTTTGCGTATGCGTCGCGTCCGTCCCAGGTAAGGTGTATGCCGTCTTCGCTAAACCAATCGTCGTGTCCCTGGCTTGCGCTGAGCCAGTCCACGAGATTTACGTTGTCGTGCTCGGACACGGTCTTATCGATAAGGGCGTTGTTGTCGACGTCCTTGTCGTTGGGGGTGCGCAGGTTCACCATCCACAGCTTGCGATCGGGGCCGACCGTGTCTAAGAGCTTGTCCATGATCGACTGGCTGAGGATACCGTTCGTACCGATTGACCAAACGACGTCGTTGCCTACGACTCCCGAGCTCACGTATGACTCTAAAGCCGCGAGCGCCTCTTCTGCCTGGCGCGAGCCGGCGGTATCTATGAGGCCATGTGGGAACGCCTTGTTGAGCTGCTCGTTTGCGCCGAGCGCGACGGAGTCGCCAACGAGCACGACGTCGTACACGCCGTCCTGCAGTGGCTTCTTAAGCGATGCGCGCATCACGCGCTTCTCGTCGGCCTTTACGCCTCCCGCGGTGACGGGTTCCACGGCTATGAGGCCGATGACGGTAATGACCACACCCACGAGCGTTATCGCGCAGGGAACGACGAACGACGGCTTTCGCAGGAGGCTCTTCTCCTTGGAGCGCTTACGTCCGCGCTTGCCCTTTTTGCCAGTGGACCCATTGGACTTTACGAGGGCCATGACCCCATGCCTAAAGGGCTGCTCCACAAAGCGGTAGGAGAGGTCGGAAACCACGAGGATGAGTGCGAGCTCGAGCAGCAGCTTCCACCAGGGGATGCCATCCGTTGCGTTGAGGGGGTTGAGAAGCTCGAGGATGGGGAAGTGCCACAGGTAGATGGCGAACGAGCGCTTGCCGATCCACTCAAGCGGCTTGAACGCGAATATGCGTGAGACGATCGAGCCCGAGGGAATAAGGCACGCGATTGCCCCGATGGAAAGCAGCGAGCAGAGCAGTATGCCGCCGCGATAGTAGAAGGAGCTGTAGCCCTCCGTGAATATCATCATGGCGACGAGGCCTACCAGGCAGAGCGGCCCCACGACGAGCGCGACTATGCGACGCGCGCCCTTGAGTCGTTTTACGCTCGTGCGACTCATGCGGCTAAATGGCCAGGCGACGGCGAGCCAGGCACCCAAGAGCAGGCTCATCGCGCGGGTGTCGGTGCCGTAGTAGGAGCGGGTCGGGTCGGCGCCGGGCACGTAGAGCACGGCCATAAGCACGGCGGACAAGATCGTGAGGACTACGAGTCCAATGCGGATGTGCTTCCTGCTCACCTTGCGCCTCATGAGGAGATACAGGATTGGCGGCCAGACGAGATAGAACTGCGCCTCTATGGCGAGCGACCAGAAATGCGTGAGTGGGGACGGTGCCCCGGCGGCCGCGAAGTACGACTCGTTTGCGAAGATCTTGGTCCAGTTGATTATCATGAACAGCGCGGGCAGTATGTCGGGTCGCATCTTCGTAAAGAGCAAGTGGTTAAATATGGCGCAGACCGCCCCGGTTACGGCTATGAACACCACGACGGTGGGCATCAGGCGCCAGAAGCGCCTCGTCAAAAACGACCCGATAGAAATGTGGCCACGCGCAGAAACGAACTCCCGCAAAAGGCCTGCGGTAATGAGGTATCCCGAAAGGGCGAACAGGACCGTCACGCCAAGAAGGCCGCCGCTACACCACGGTAGGCGCATGTGATAGCCAACGACTGCTAGCGCACAAAGCGCCCGAAGGCCATCAAGCGAGCTGACGTATCGACGTTTAGGCGCCTTTTTTCTGCGTTTCTTCGTGGACATCGGCTACCTCGGAATCCTTACGCATTTCTGAAACTAACGGAAGTATATCTTAGCCTAAATGTTACAGTTCAACCCCCGCGCATTTGTCCGGACCGCAAGTGGCGACTCACGAAGTGAGCGAGCGGAGCGAGCGCGGAGCCGCATGCGGGACCGGCGAAGGCGCGGGGGTTGAACTGTAACGCCTAAATACCTACCTATGGCCTTTGCGTTGACCCACATATATAAGATGTTGCCACATCATCTACTATTATTCTTCGCACATAACGCTCAGGAATCGGCTCGGCCAGGGCATGGCCGCGGTGGTGTGCGTTGCGGGAATCGGAGCTGCCTTCCTGCTTACGAGCGTAAACAATTCGCTTCTTTGGGTGTTCTGCGCCATTGTGGTGATTGCCGTCTTCGTAAAGATGGCCGACGCTTGGAAGTCGCTTTGGATCGATGCGGCGGCTCGGCGGGGACTTGATTCTGTGGATACGTATGGTTCGATGGTGGCCTGCTCGTATGCGGTCATGACGGCGCAGCCTTTGGTGATGGGTTTGTTTATAGCCGCGGGCCATCGTCTTGCTGCCGTGACCATAGGAGTCTTTTGCCTCGTGTGCTCAGCGTTCCACCTCCTTGTGGTGCGCCGTGAGTCCAAGCAGGCGTAGGAGGGCGATTGACGGTAGCGCGCCCCTGGCAGCCTTGCTACAGTATGTGCTACGCGACTTAAGTGCGATGGGGGGAGATATCGCATGAATTTCATCCTTAAATACCTTTCGACCAGCGGTAAGGCCATGATGTCCAAGGTCATCTCCACGCAGGCCGACGAGCATCCTCTGCCCGATGACCTTGAGCTGATCGAGGATCTGGCTTACCAAAGCGCGGATGGGGCGTCTCTTGGAACAGACGTATACCGTCCCAAAGACGCTGCCGCAGGTCCTTTGCCCGTTGCGGTGTTCGTGCATGGAGGCGGTCTGTTCGTAGGCAGCCGCAAGGCCTACCGTAACTACGCCGAGCTTCTGGCCCAGCGCGGATATGTGGTGTTCCTGCTCAGCTATCGTCTTATCGACGAGGCCGATGGCCCACAGGAGATAGGGGATGTGTGCGCGGGCCTCTCGTACGTCAAGGCCCATGCGGCTGAGTACGGCGGCGACCTTTCGCGCGTTCTGCTCATAGGGGAGAGCGCCGGTGGGTTCCTGGGACTCTACGCAACGGCGCTCTGTGACAAAAACTCGGCGTATCTGCGCGAAACGCTTGGCATTGAGGCGCCTGAGCTCGCCATACGTGGCCTCGCGTGCTTTGGGGGCATGTTCTACACCTCGCGCTTCGATCCCCTTGGCCTTACGTATCGTCGCTCTCTGTACGGGGAGCGCATGAAAAACGAGGCCTTCATGGAACTCATAAACCCGGAAGACCCCAGAGTGGAGTCGCGCTTGCCGCCCGTGCTGCTGGTGACGAGCAAGGCAGACTTCTTGATGCATTACACGATGCGCCTGAACGAAGCGTTCGTTAAGGCGGGGCATGACCACCGGCTCATCTATTACCCAACGGGCAAGGAGCTCACGCATGCCTTCCCATCCCTTCAGCCTGGGCTCCCGCAAAGCGGGGAGGTCATGTACGAGCTAGACGCTTGGTTCAAAAAATTGTAGTTGTGGGGTTGGCAAGGGCGGCATATGCGAGCAATGTCACAAGCGAATACAATAACGAGCAGCCGTCCGCCCTTCTGACATATTACGAGGGGGCATAAGACCACAGGATATTGTATAGTAATCTGATTCAGCGTTCTAACGAATGATGATTTGGGAAATGCCTAGCTGACGTGATGCGTAGCACAGGTGTCGTTAGGTAGATGATGTCCTAGAGAGAGGAATCAAAACAATGAGCCAGTTCGCACCGCCGATGAGCCACTCGCAGTCCCCGCAAGGCATGCCTTTCCCCATGCCGAACATGTCGGGGCAGGGATCGGCGGCATTCCCGTTCCCCATGCCAGGCGCTCCAAGCCCTCAGCCCGTACAGCAACCGCCGGAACAAATGCAGCAGTACGCCGAGCAGTTCGCCGAGCAGTTCGCGACTCAGTTTGCCGAGCAGTTCGCCAAACAGTTTGCCCAGGAACTTGTGCAACAGGTCGTCTCGTATTTGCCGTTTGCCCCGCAGGTTCCCAACGGCGCATCTCAGAAGGCCAATCAAGCCCAACCGATGATGCCGCCGATATTTGCCCCCTTCACGCCCCCGGTCAAGGATGCCGAGGGGCAGAAGGACGCCCAGACTCAGCGGCCTGCTCAGGCGCAGATGCCGATGCCGTTCGTGCCGCTCGCTCCCTTTGCCCCCCAGATTCCCGGCGCGTCGGCGCAGCCCGCACAGGTGCCATTCCCTGGCCTTCCAATCCCGCAACTCCGCAATGGCATGCCTCAGCCGCAAGCCATGCAAGGATTTCCGTTTGCGATGCCCTTCTCGGCGCCGGCGGCTGCCGATGCTCAGGCCTCAGACGACGAGAAGCATGCCGACGGCCAACAGGGGATCCAGACCCCGTTTGGTCCCATGCCGCAGCCTCATGAGATGCATGAGCAGGTGCTGAGGGGGTCGATTGACATCCTGCAGAGGATGCTTGCCGCGAGCGAGGCGGTATGGGGTACCACAAGCACCGAGGGGGAAGACGACGGCAAGTCGAAGGACGCCAACGCGCAGGAAGGCAAGGGCGCTCCTTTTGTCCCGCCCATTCCTGGCTTCGGGTTCCAGCAGATTCCAATACCTCAACCGCCAGCGCCGGGTTCTACCGTGGGGATGATGCCTAGGAGCGATCAGTTCGGCAGTCTTCTTGGAGCCCTCTTCGGTGCCTCGAACACCGAGTACTTCTACGAGGACTAGTCACTATGAGATTCAGTAAACAACATGACGATATAGTCCGTCGTGAGGTTGTGCGTCTCGTGCTTGAACGCGTGCAAGGCGCAAGCATCGAGAATGCCATAGACGGCATGGAGTACGACCCCAATAACATACCTGGGGCCAAGTACGAGGTGGAGGAGTACCTCAACCGCCCGTATATGAACAAGTCCGAGGTGCCTCTTGCCATGGACGTCTTCTTGCCCAAGGCGAAGAAGGGCGAGGAGCTTCCTGTGGTTGTGTACATCCACGGTGGCGGTCTGGTTATGGGCGATCGCAAGATGTCGCGCGCCTATTCTTGCGTGTTGGCCTCGCGCGGCTACATCGTGTTCAACATCGAGTACCGCCTTGCCCCTCGTGCCAACGTGAGCGAGCAGCTCGACGACGTATGCGCCGGCATGGACGCCATCGCAAGCCATCTGATCGACTTCGATGTGGACTTCGATAGGATATTCCTCACGGCCGAGAGCGCTGGTGCCTACCTTGCCATATACGCGGCTGCCATGAAACACTCCAAGCGCCTTCAGGATGCCATAGGCTATGAGCCGACCCGCATGGAGTTCCGCGCGATTGGCCTCATGTCCGGCATGTTCTACACCAACCGGAAGGATGTCTTGGGATTCCTGCTTGCCGACCAGTTCTACGGCAACAAACGGATGGATCCGAACTTTAGAGAACTCATGGACCCAGAGCATCCCGAGATCGTAAGGAACCTGCCTCCGACGTTCTTGATCACGAGCCGCGGTGACTTCCTAAATAACTACACGCTCATGTATCACAAGGCGCTCAAGAAGATGGGCAAGACGACGAAGCTGCTCTATTATGGCGAGGACGACCTGGGCCATGCGTTTGTGGCAATAAACCCATGCCATCCCAAGAGCATCGACGCCACCGATCGCATGCTCGCATGGTTCGAGGTGCAGGCCGAAAACCGTGCCAGGGGCCTCAGGGTCACCGACAAGCAGGCGAAGAGGCTCGCTCGCATAGACGAACGCATGGAGAGCCACAAGATAATCGAGCAGAGGAGCTGGAAATTCATCTACGAGCGCAATTCCGCAAAGATGGAGCAGCTTAACGCGGTGGCTCTGTGCGACAATCGCAGGAGCTACACCTACAGGCAGATGTTCCGCATGTGGGAGCGCTATGCCGAGGTCTTCTCGGCGCTTGGCATTGGCGAACTGGCCGGCTCGCGCGTGGGCGTACTTGGCATCTCCGCAGTCGAGCCTACGTTCTGCTTCTATGGCCTCAACATGGTGGGCGCGTCTTCGAGCATGCTGTCGCCTATGGTAGGCTTCGATGCGGAAAGCCTCCTAAAGACCATTGAAGTCGAGAAAATCACGGACTTCATCGTCTCGGACATCTTTGCCCAACCTCGGTTCGTCTCTCGACTGTTGGCAGAGCGTGAGCGCCTTGGCTTGCGAAACATCATCATCCTGAAGAGCCCCTACGGAGGTGCTTTGGGCAACGACGCGGTCGAGGCCATGAGCGGCGTGAACTACAGCATGCTCAAGCAGAGGCCTGGGCTTCTCTTTATGGATGATCTGCTTAGGAAATACGAGGCTTGGGACATTTGCTATTCCACGCGCAGAAACGACGAAGAGGCAGTCATTGTACACACCTCTGGCACCACGAATGGCATACGCAAGCCTATCCCGCTTTCCGACATTGGTGTTAACGAGGGAGCGTACCGCCTCATGCGCTCCGAAATTACCGCGGACGTGAAACCTGGGGACGCGTGCATGCTCCTCATGGACCTCTCGAGTGCGTACGCGTTGGTCGACATGCTCCACCTGCCGCTCGCGCTGGGCGCCAAGGTGGTAACCATTCCGTTTGCCATCCTCAACCCGAAGCTTTCCTCGGCGTTCTCCTACTATGGGATCAACTATGCCCTGTTGTCTCCCTTGGCGTTGGACACCTTCAACAACGAGCCGCATCGTCCCGATTTGTCGAACGTGCGCGTACCCATCCTTGGAGGGAACTACCTGTCGGGCGAGGAGCGCCATCGTCTGAACGAGTTTTTGCATGAGTGCGGCAGCGATGCCAACATAATAAACGGCTATGGTCTGTCCGAGGTCGCCGGGGCAATAATGCTCTCGCCGGCAGATTGCGAGGACGACACCATTGGCTACCCCCTTCCCGGCGTGGACGTGCGCATTGAGGACGAGGACGACGGACTGTTTCACGAGATATCCGAGGGGCCGATGCGAGGCGTGCTGTGGGTGAGCTCTCCCTCGGTAAGCAAGGGGTCGCTTGGCGACGTGGAGCTCTTCGAGGTAAAGGAAGATGACGGCAAGCGTTGGCTCAACACGTTCGACCTTGTGGACGTTGACGAGGACGGATGCCTAACCTATGTGGGACGCATGAACAAGTTCTTCGTAAACAACGAAGGAGTGCGCTTTAATGCCAGCTTGGTGGAAACCGCCATCGCAAAGCAACCCGGCATCGTGGCCGTGGGGCTTGCCGGCGAGTACGACAAGTTCATCCACGACACGATTCCCGCGCTGTATGTGACTTGCGTTAAGAAGGGCGAGCTGGCCAAGGATACGCTGCACCAGGCGCTGGTCAACGTGTTTGTGCGCGACAACAGCATCTCGAAGACCAACCTGCCGGGCCAGTGTGTGGTTTGCGACGACATACCGCGTACGCTCACCGGCAAGGTGGACGTGCATCAGATCATGTCTGGGTCCATGAGGGGCGATCGCTATGCCGTAAAGCCCGTTTACGTGGGAGACAAGCTCACCGATATTCACCTTATTCCTGCGATTGACGCTCCCGGAGCATGGGCAGGCTTGCCCAGGGAGCTCGACCCGATGAGAAGCCACAAGAAATAGCGACTTTACGCGAACTGATTCGGACTCAATCGCGCATGGGCCCTTGCCTGTGCGCGATTGTTGTTTCGCGCACGCCTGCGCCCGCGCCGACCCGCATGCGGCTCCGCGCTCGCTTCGCTCGCTCACCTCGTGAGTCGCCGCCCGCGGGTCGGACGCGGACGTGGGGGTGCGATCTATATTCGCGATGGCTATGGCGTGGATGCACGCCGAAGGCATGCGGAATATGCGCTATAGTTGGAGCTACGACAACGTGGCTTCCAGCGGAGGGCGGTACCATGGCTACCAGCGATTATTCGGACAGCGTAAAACTCTACGCGGCAAGGCGCCATGAGGCGCAGTTTAGCGGCAACATCCCGGCAAGCGAGCGACCGGTGGTGCATCTTGGTTCGCGGATCGGCTGGATGAACGACCCAAACGGGTTCTCGATCTACAAGGGTCAATACCATCTGTTTTATCAGTACCATCCCTTTGAATCGGTGTGGGGTCCGATGCATTGGGGCCATGCCGTGAGCGACGACCTTGTGCATTGGGAGCATCTGCCGGCTGCCCTCGCACCAGACGAGCGGTACGACAGCTCGGGGGTCTTCTCGGGAAGCGCATTGGAGCTTGCAGACGGCAGGCATCTGCTCATGTACACGGGCCTTGCCATGACGGGGCGCAATCCCGATGGCACGTCGGCGAACCGCCAGGTACAGTGCATCGCCTACGGTGACGGCGTTGATTACAAGAAGTATGACGGCAATCCGGTGCTCGACGAGAGCCAGCTGCCCGAGGGTGCCAGCGCACAAGACTTCCGAGACCCCAAGATCTGGATGGACGAGAAAGGTACGTTCCACTGTGTCTTGGGCAGCCTCGACGCCGATGGCAGCGGACAGATCCTGCAGTATCGCAGCGTGAATGCCATATCATGGGAGTTCGAGGGCGTGCTGGCATCCAACAACGGAAGGTATGGCGTCATGTGGGAGTGTCCCGACACCTTTGTCTTGGATGGCAAGCAGGTTCTTTTGGTGAGTCCGCAGGACATGTTGCCCGAGGGCAACGAGTTCATGAGCGGCAACGGTACGCTTGCCCTCATCGGTTCTCTTGACGAGGGAACGTGCTCGTTGGTAGAGGAGGCCACGCAGGCCATCGACTATGGCATAGACTTCTATGCCACGCAAACGCTCCTGACGACTGACGGTCGTCGCGTGATGGTGGCTTGGATGCAAAACTGGGACACCACGTTTGTGGGTGGCGGCCGGCCGTGGTTCGGGCAGATGACGCTTCCGCGTGAGTTGCACGTGCGCGACGGTCGCCTCTATCAGTGGCCGGTACGCGAGATCGAGGCAGCGCGCCGCAACCGGGTGGCATATGAGGGCGTTATGGTAGAGGGTCTCTGCGAGCTGGATGGCGTTCGCGGTCGGTGCGTGGACCTTTCGCTTGCGGTGCGGTCTGCGGACGAGGGCGATTCCTATAGCGAATTCTTCGTGCGCTTTGCGCAGCGTGGACGGTATCGTTCGACCATCTGCTTCCGCACGAAGGACCGCTCGCTCATGATAAACCGAAAGCACTCGGGGCTGCGCCGCGCCGTCGTTAAGGACCGCAAGTGCAAGCTCTTGTCTTACGATGGAACGCTTCGACTGCGCATTATCCTGGACCGCTACAGCATGGAGGTGTTCGTAGGGGAGGGCGAGCAGGCCATGACCATGACCATTACCACCGACCCCAGCTTTGACACCATAACCTTCTATGCCGAGGGCAAGGCAATCATGGACGTGGAGAAGTACGACCTAGTGTAAAAGTATGACATGACAAGGGGACAGGTCACTTGTCAGCTTTTTAAAAAGTATGACAAGTGACCTGTCCCCTTGTCGCTCATAACTAAGAGATCGTTCGGTCAGAAGGCCGATGACAACGGAAATGTCTTCGAGCGCATTGCCCGGAGTTTCGAGAAGAACTTCATCCGCGAGGATCGCTGGAAGCTCAGCCTCCAGGGCCTGGGGACCACGTGCCTCATAACGGGGGCATCGGTGGCCCTGGGAAGCGTGCTCGCGCTGGACGTGTGCCTGTACCGCCGCACGGGCTGTTCCAAGGCATTCTGCCTGCGACGCGCGAGGGCAAGTGCGACCTGCCGCTTGCGATCCGAATCGAGCATGCGGATATGGGGAAGGGCGTATCCATGCGTATGACGTAGGGAGGGGAGAGCTTCGACCCGCTGACGCATGGTGACGAGCTTTCCCTGCCGCTCGTTGGCAAAACGCCAAGTCGTCACGCTATCGCTACGAGAATGTAAACGAGCTTTTGCTGAGCATGTAATGGGCTTGCTGGATTCGCGAACGGGGCGGCACATCGCTCCTTCACGAGTTTTCGGACAGCCTGGCGGGGCTGTTTGCAGAGAGTGGCCGCGCTGTGGCCGATTGCAGCAAGCCATTGCTAAGAATGGCTGCGGTGGTGTTGCGGTGGCGCACGAGCGGGTGTGCCATTCGTCAGCGTCCGTAGGTTTCAAGCAATCTTTAAACATCGTCACGCGGCTGTGGAACCGAGCGCCAACGATGCCAGGTTGGGATTAGGCATTGCGCGCGGGGAAATAATTCCATCGACAAGGCGACCAGCCGTACCAACGGTCGGACTCGCAACGGCAAACGTCAGATAGATAAGAGGAAAAGCAGACCGCAATGGAGAAGTCACGCAGCATAAAACGAATCACCAAATTGCTCCGAGCCGTTTTGGTAGCACTGGTCGCCTTGTCGCTCTGTGTATTTGGAGGTGGATGCGCAATGGAACAATACAGCCTTCCCCAAACGACCCCAGCCGTCTTTTCGTGGAACACCGCAGGTCTAAACAGCACGGCGTTTCTGAAGAACGTCGGAGTTCGGACGGTGTTTCAGGAGGTACCCGAAGGGGAGGATGCCCAAGTCCTGGAGGCCCTCTCCGAATTTGACGTATACCTCCTAACGGGCGACCCAAACATGGAGCTCGACCAAATGAAGGAGGTGGTGCTGCGCGCCCAGCAGCGCTACGCGGGGCTCGTTCTTGACGTCGAGCCATACACCAAGGACGAATGGTCCGCAGAACAGAATCGCGAGGCGATCCTCAATGCGTACTGCGACCAGATCGAGGGGCTGTATGCCTATGCGCAGGAGCGCTCGGTCGAACTGATCTTGTGCGTTCCGTACTGGTACGACGACCTGGGCTTTGGCGACCAGCTGGAACGAATGGCCAGGGCCTGCGACGGTATGTGCGTGATGAACTACAGCAGGGGAAACGAGCAAGCCAACATACGGGGCGAGTACCAGCTGGCGGGGAAGTACTACAAAAAGCTTTGGACGGCATACGAGCTAACCCAAAGCGACGGCGAGGGGATCCTGCAGAACAACACATACCACGACCAGGGCCTCTCTGCAGTAACAGACAACTACAACAAGAACTTTTTGAATACAGGCATCGGCCTCGCCTACCACGACCTAGACTCCCTTTGCGAGGCCACGGAATAGTGAGGTTGAACAAATGTATATTGCAATCTATCTTTGCGCGCTTCTGTGCATCGTCGCAATTGTGATCTGCGCGTACCACGCTACGAACGCACGAAGGAACGCGCACCCACGCAGGCTGCTCAAGGCCACGAGGAGATTTGACGCGCTGCTTCAAGAACGCGTCGCGTCCGGCGACTACCACTTGCCCGGCCGTGTCGTTCGCTGCCTTAGGCGCACCATAAACCTGGAGGCCTTCTCGCAGTCTTGCAAGAAGCTGGGCCCAAACGAGCGCCGCCGCGTACTGCTGGAAAACCAGCAGGCCATCGTGAGCCTGCAGCTGTGCGAGAGAAGCACCACCGTGCACGCGTACTTTGCGTACCTGCTGCGCGACCTCGCCCCGTTCAACGGCGACGAGGGTGCCTATGGCGACCTCATGCTCCGGTTTTTGGACGACGACTCCGTCTACGCGAGGGAAAATGCGCTCAGGGCGATCTACAGCTTTGGCGACGCGCGGTTGGTGGAAAGTGCGCTTACGAGCTTGAGCAGCCGAGGCGTCTCTCACAACCAAAAGCTCGTTTCCGACGGGCTGCTCACGTTTGGGGGAGACGAGGCCGAGCTGGCCGAGCTTCTCATGAGCCATTACGACGAGCTGCTGGAGTGCTACCGGAACTCCCTCGTTGACTACCTCAACCACAAGGGAATCGACGCCTACGACGAAAGGCTGATAAAGGACGCAAAAAGCGGTGAGGCCTCGCTAGACACCGAGTGCGCCATCATCCGCAAGATCAACAAGGTCCCGTCCGAGCGCAACCTGGCGTTCGTGGAAGACGTGGTAAAGCGGTATCAGGACGGCGACGACTGGGAACCGGTGGCGGTGGCGGTTGCCGGGCTACGGCACTACGAGGGAAACACCAAGGTCAAGGAATTGCTCAAGGACAAGGTAACGTCCAGGAACTGGTACATACGAAAGAACGCCGCGGCGGCCCTTGCGTCAATTGGGCTCACGAAGAAAGACATAGACGAAATCGACGCGAAGAACGACAGGTTCGCAATGGATGCGATCAGATACGAGCGAAGGAGGGTTAGCTATGCTTGAGGCCTTCATGAGAGAATACGTCAATACGTTTAACATATTCATAGCCGTGTACCTTGTTGTGTACACGATTGCTCTGCTGGGCAACACCGTCTACGGTTCGCTTAGAATCCTTAAGGACGAGAGGCTGGAGAGCCTCCACAACGTTTTGGAACACGACTTCTACTACCCAATATCCATCCTGATCCCGCTGCACAACGAGGGGAACACGGGCATCCAAACCGTGGAAAACGTCCTCAAGCAGGATTACCGCCTGTTTGAGGTGGTGATTATCGACGATGGGTCCACAGACCAAACGAAGGAGATGCTGGTTGAGCGCTATTCCCTAAAGAGGGAGTACGGACGGCCAATAAGGCACCAGGTTCCCTGCAAGCCGATCCGCGAGGTCTATGCTGGCCAATGCGAGGGGAGAGACATTACCCTGATCAGCAAGGTAAACGGTGGGTCCAAGGCGGATGCGATCAACGCGGGCATTAACGTGTGCAGGTATCCCTACGTCCTCAACATGGACGGTGACGAGATACTGCAAAGGGACGCGCTCGTGCGAATTGCCCGGGCGATAATGGAAGACGACAACGTAATAGCCGTTGGCGGCAACCTCAGGATCTCCAACGGCGTCGAGTTCAAGGATGCCATGCCGCAGAAGCACAACTTCGGACAAAACCTTTTGCCCGACGTTCAAACGCTCGAATACGGTCGCAACTTTGCCGGCGCCAGATTACTTCACAACCACTGGAACGCGAACCTCATCGTCTCCGGCGGATACGGAGTCTTTAAGAAGAGCGCCCTCATAGAAGTCGGTGGGTACGACACGGAAAGCATGGGGGAGGATTTCGAGATGACCTTGCGCCTGCACGAGCACTATTTGAGTCGCAAGGAGCCATATCTCATGAAGTACGTTGAGGACAGCGTTTGCTGGACGCAGGCACCACAGAGCTACGGCGACCTGGGAAGGCAACGCAGTCGTTGGCAATGCGGTCTTATTCAAACGCTGGCCAAGTTCCGGCACATGATATTCAACCCGCGCTATGGGGTGGTTGGGATGGTCATGCTGCCGTACCACATCGCATACGAGCTTCTTGCGCCCACCATAATGATTCTGGGGTGGTTGGCGATCGCCTTCAGCCTGGTGCTTGAGGACTTCAACTTTCCCTTCGTCGTGGTCGTCTATATGATTTACGTTTTGTTTAGCATCATGCTTACTGCGCTGTCCTACATTAGCAACTGCCACAGAAAGAGGGAGAGGGTTACTGTGCTTACCGCCGTGAAGATCTTGGCGCTGGGGCTGTATGAGGCCTTTGTGTACCGACCCTTTGTCTCCGTCGTTCAGTTTGTTGCGCAATTCCGCCTGAAGAAGGCTGCGAAGACGTGGGCGTCGCCGCGGCGCGTGCAGATAAACGCATGAGTGGCTGGCAGACCATGAGCGTGGGTGTGCTTTGAGGGGATACTCGCCAATCGGGTACATCGCGATTAGGGATTCCTTTACTGTTCGATCCATCCGCGATGTACCCGTAGGGGGAGTATCCCCTCGCGGCACGCCGCTCCATCACGAGTTTACGAACAGTCTGAGGGGGTGCTTCCCTTGGGGCTTTCCTTGGGCGCACAGTCGCTTGGGCGAATTTCAAAATGAGTATTGACACGAATAGGCCAGAGGTGGATAATACTTTTCGCTAAACGGGTGGTGGCGCAGTTTGGTAGCGCACTTGACTGGGGGTCAAGGGGTCGCTGGTTCGAATCCAGTCCACCCGACCAG
>CADCPM010000102.1 GCA_902803315.1 uncultured Coriobacteriaceae bacterium | reverse complement strand
GTTTAGCGTCCTAAACAAAAGCAGGTAGACGGTTTATGCCATCTACCTGCGTCTTTTATGGTGGGCGTTACAAGATTTGAACTTGTGACCTCTTCCGTGTCAGGGAAGCGCTCTCCCCCTGAGCTAAACGCCCGTATGTATGCCGATCAGGCAACAGAAGGAAGTATAGGCGATTGTGTCTCACATTACAAGCCCCAATTAATGAAGATTAGCACACAGCCTTTTACGGTAGAGCTCGCCCCCGCACCCACGTCCGACCCCATGCAGCGACTCACGAAGTGAGCGAGCAAAGCGAGCGCGGAGCCGCATGGGGTCGGACGTGGGTGCGGGGGCGAGCGGCGCCATTGCTACAACCGCCAACCTACAGTTGGCGTAGCTGAGCAGAAGCCTCCCTATATGAGGGTGGTTACGTCCACATACTCGTAGTCCCCATAGCTGTCGGCAAGATTCTTGCAGGTGAGCTTGCCGTCGTAGCAGTTCACGCCCGAAGCGATTACGTCGCTCTCCTCAATTGCCTTCTCGAGGCCTTTGTTGGCAATCTCCAGACCATAGCGCGTCGTGGCATTGGTGAGCGCGATGGTGGAGGTGCGGGCAACGGCACCAGGCATGTTGCCAACGCAATAGTGCACCACGCCCCACTCAACGTAGATGGGATCGTCGTGCGTGGTAACGCGAGACGTCTCGCCGCAGCCGCCCTGGTCGATGGCAACGTCCACAAACACGGCGCCGGTCTTCATCTCGGGCAGATAGTCCTTCTTAAAGAGCTTGGGAGTGCTTCCGCCAGGAATGAGCACTGCGCCAATTACCAGGTCGGCATCCATAACGGCACGCTCGATGTTGGCGTCGTTGGACACGAGGGTCTGTACGCGCGATCCAAACATGTCGTCAAGCTGCTCAAGGCGCTTGAGGCTAATGTCGAGTACGGTTACGTTTGCGCCCATTCCCACCGCGATCTTGCAGGCGTTGGTGCCAACGGTGCCGCCGCCCAGAATAACGACATTGGCCTTGGGAGTTCCGGGTACGCCCGCGAGCAGCACGCGGCGGCCGCCATAGGTCTTCTCCAAATACTTGGCGCCTTCTTGCACGGCAAGTCGGCCGGCAATCTGGCTCATGGGCGCGAGCAGTGGCAAGCTGCCATCGGTCTCTTGAAGCGTCTCGTAGGCAACGGCCTTAACCTTACCTGCCAGCAGGGCGTCCATCTGCTCTTGGTCCGCGGCAAGATGCAGATAGGTATATAGAATGAGCCCGTCGTGGAAAAGGGGGTACTCCTCGGGAAGAGGCTCCTTGACCTTAACCATCATATCCACGAGTTGCCAGATTTCCTTGGGATCCTCCAAGAGGCTTGCGCCTGCGGCCACATATTCCTCGTCGACAAAGCCAGAACCAACTCCAGCGCCCATCTCGATGTAGACGTGATGGCCAGCTGCGACATAGGTCTTAACGTTGTCGGGCGTAAGGCCCACGCGGAACTCATTGTTTTTTATTTCCTTTACGCAACCGATTTTCATGCTGTCTCCTTATAAATAGAGGTATGTGGCAATGCGTACGGATTGCAATGTAGCGTACGACTGTTTTTATTCCGCTATGGATGGCACAAACGAAACGCAATGGCTACAGGATGCGCTTTTGCTTGCAGCATGAATGCTGCCCGATGCCCAAAGACACGTGACGCAACATTGGAAGCTGTGTCCTTGATAGTTGCAGCCATACAGCCAGCTAGATGGCACCCTACACAAAAACGCGCCCTATCGTCAGCACATTTAAGCATACCTTTAATACGGAGTGATTCATGGGCGAGGCAGACGGGAAGGGATGTCTATATGTTTTGTCCGAAATGCGGCGCAAATCTGCCGGACAACGCGAGGTTTTGCACCACGTGTGGCACACTGCTCGACAAGCAGAACGGCCAACAAGAGAACGTCGGCTCGGATAACCAAAAAGCTCAGCCAGGTCCCGTAAAGCCCGAGACTGCGCCTCAACCGAAGCCAGACGCAACGTCGCAAAGCAAACAAGAGGAGAAGCCAGCACGACGGCCCTCGTTGTTGCTTGTGGCAAGCATTTGCGTTGCCCTTGCGGCGGTTGTGGTGCTTGGTATCTCGTTCATGGTGGGAAACACGGAGCCCGACTCAGGCAAAGCCGTCCCCAAGAAGCTCGACGACGGCTCGTGGACCGTACTCATATATCTTTGCGGCTCAAACCTGGAGACGGAAGATGGCTATGCATCGAAGAACCTTGAAGAGCTCACCCAACTCTCATTGCCGCAGTCGGTGCATATGCTTGTGGAAACGGGCGGATCGAACGAATGGCACAACGAAAAGGTGGATGCGGAACATCTCAACCGGTTTTGTGTGGAGAATGGTGAGCTTGCTCTTAAGGACCAACAGCCTCGCGCATCCATGGGAGATGCCAATACGCTACGGGATTTTTTGAGGTGGGGCATGGACTCCTATCCAGCCGAGCACTATGCGCTTATGTTTTGGGACCATGGCGGTGGCTCCCTAACGGGCGTGTGCCTGGACGAGATGGACGACGATGGGCTTACGCTGCCCGAGATGAATCAGGCTTTGAAAGAGAGTGAATCGCATTTTGACGTGGTGGGGTTTGACACGTGCCTGATGGCAACGCTCGAAACCGCCCAGATGTTGTCGCGTCATGCGGACTATATGGTTGCCTCCGAGGAGGTGGAGCCCAGCAATGGGTGGGCGTATAGCGTATGGCCGGAATGGTTTGCGAATGCGCAAAACACCGATGACGTGCTCGGCTTTTGCGAGAACGTTGCGTCGTCGTACGTCAAGAGGTGCGAAGAGGACGACGTGGATGACGCCGTAACCGTATCGATAGTGGATCTTTCGAGCATAGATGGGTTGGCGAAGGCGTTTGAGAAGGCGGCGGAAGGCCTGGCACGGTCAACCGAAAAGTCAGCCTCGTTGCAGCGCGTTATCGTACACGGCCGTGACGTGCAGTCTTTTGGCTATGCCAACTACTGGGAAGGCTATACCAACATGGTGGACCTCGGTGACCTTATGGTGTGCATAAAGGATGAGCTTGCCGATGAGTCGAAGCCAGTGCTCGATGCGCTGGAAAAGGCGGTAGTCTACGAGAGCCATGGTTCTGCCCGGGCAAAGGCAACGGGTTTGTCGGTGTACTATCCGCTTGCGGTAGACAAGGATGCGTATGAGGCGTACAGGATGATGTCAGAGGATCTTGGGTTGGGCAACGATGCCTACGTGCAATATCTTAGCGTTCGGACTGGTGTCTACGATAGTTCGGAATGGAAGGATAAGGGCATACGTGACCTCAAGCCCCTGCAGGCGTCCGATGCGATTGGTGCGTTTACGTGCAAGGGGGCAGTTGACCAAAGGGGAGCCTTCAGCGTGCACATAACGGGAAACACGGAATTCGTGCAGGTTGCGACCTATCAGTTTGGCCAGGTGCAACCAGACGGGACCGTGGTCCCCTTGGGTTCGGGCAATAACCTCGATCTGCAAATCGACGAGCACGGTCAGCTAACGTACACGGATCAGTTCGCTGGGGGAGTGCTTAACATTGGGGGAAAGTATGCCTATGCGGAGCTGGTTGACATGGTGGCCGAAAACGGAAAGCCGAAATACAACCTCTATTCCGTGCCTGTGGAGCTCACGCGGACCCTTGATGCGGGAAGACAAGTGACCGTTGAGGAGAATCTTCTGATAATGTACCTCTATGACACGGATTCATACGAGCTCTTGTGCTATTACGAAGACGTTGACGACAGCGGCATGGCAGGCAAGAGCATCATACAGCTCAAAAAGGGCGATCAGCTGAAGTTTCTCGTTGCGCGCGAGGTTGACGGGAAAATCCAGTCGGGGAATACGGGTACCATTACGCTTGACGCCAGTACTAAAGTGGAAGAACTGAATCCGGGCGACGCAACATACGTGTACCAAATCGTGGTGACGGACATCTTCGGCAGGAGCTACGATCCGGTGAGCGCGAAGATCACCTTTAAAGACGGCAAGCGAACGGCCGAGCTTTTGTAGCGCAGCATCCAAAAGCGCTGTGCCCCAAGGGGAATACCCTTAGGGCACAGCGCTTTCCTTAATGAGCTTGGAGCTAGAATGCGGTTGCCGACTTGTTAGATCCTACCCTCGGAGGTCTCGTTCTCGTAGGACTCGTCCGAAAGATACGGCTCTGGGAAACCTTCCCAAACCACGGCGCCATTGATGATGAGCTGCTTGAGTCCGGTGATCATGGGGCAGACGGCGTCAAGCGAGGGCTTGGAGCTATGATGGTAGTCCGAGATGAAGGTGGTCGAGCAGATGCGGCGGATGACGGGAAGATCGCGGCTCTTCGAATGGATTACCGGATACAGGTTAATGCCGATCTCATAGCAGTTCTCACGGTCTTCGACCTCTTCCACAAAGGTGTCGAGGCGGGCATGCGTGTACTCCTGGGACATGTCGTCTCTTGTGTCAAAGGATTCAACAAGACCATCATTGTAAACGAGCAATACGTTCATGATTCTCCAATCCTATGCGAGCCTAGGCTACTACCTTGCATCCATTATACTGTGCATAAAGGCACCGTGACAGGAGGTGGCGATGTATTGTAGGGAATGCGGGGCGGAGATTCCCCAAGGAGCGAAATACTGCACCTCGTGTGGTCTGCCAACAGAAGAGAAGGCCTCGCAACCACCTCAACCGATCGAATACCGCGAGGGGCCACCCGTTCCTTGTGAGGGTATTTCGCCGTCGCATGTTGCCGTTACGCGCAATGTGGAGGCACCCGCTACCGTGGTCGAGCCAACACGCCGAAGGAGGCGGCCGGCAGGGGTAACCATATGCCTTGCCATGCTGTCCCTCGGCCTCGTCTTCATATTCGAAATCATCGGCTACCTCGTGTCTATGATACCCGGGATGCCCCTTAATCAAGAGATGCTCGTAACGCTTGCGGGTGCGGTGGGGGCGTGTCTATCTGTGGTGATACTCGGAGGGCGCAAAATCCTTGCCCTAAGAAAGGATACGATTGTCCTGGCTTTGAAGAAGGGCTGGTGGGTCCTCGCCACCAGCCTTGGCCTTACGATCTATGGCGTGGTTGAGACAATGCTCACGAATGAGACGGTCGTTGAGGACGGATGGCTGTCACGCCTTCTGACGGTCCTCGTCCTCTGCATTGGCATTGGCATTTTTGAAGAGGCGAGTTTCCGCGGTGTCGTCTATGGAAGCCTGTTGGATGCGGGAGGCAAGAGCAGGAGGGGCCTCTATATTGTGACGGTATTCGCAGCGCTGCTCTTTGGTATGGCACACATCGATTGGTTTAGCATCGACTACGCGGACCCCCTGTCGATCCTACAGGCCGTTCTTAAGACCATACAGACGGGACTCTTCGGTTTCTTCCTGTGTGCCCTTGTCCTAAGGTCGAAGAGCGTATGGGGTGCGGCTCTGCTTCACGCTCTATCCGATTTCATACTTATGATTCCCGGTATGGTTCTGCTTGACGGACCCATGGATGTGTCGTACGTATCTACAGGCGAAGAGGCGATTGCGGTTACTATCCTCTATCTCGTTTTTATAGTGTGCTACCTACCGCTGGCAATCATTGGGAGACGGATGCTTTCCGAACAGCCCTTGCCCGACTATGGGCCATTCCACAAAGAGCGCTAGAGTCGGCTGCGAACGGCACGAGGCGACTCCAGAGGTGACCCTGGGGTGGGGGGAAGGCCACACAAGAAGGACTATACCTTGGTGGCGAAGTTCAAGTATTCGATGAGCGAGAGGTCGTAATAGCTTTGGCTGTACTGGCCGGTTGAGTCTTGCGCATACCAGTTGCGGTCCTTTCCTTGGTAGTCCCTAACCGCAAGGGACGGAATGGACGCCCGTATGTCGAGTTGTGCAGCTTGAAAATCACTCACGGGAGCGCCAATGAGGTCGAGCATCTGAGCGGCAAGCATATCTATGCTCGTCTCGTCTGCTATGCCCTTTTGCTCCTGTCCGGCAACGTCGTAATTTGCCCAAACTACGTAATTGGTGGAGAACACGCGGCGCGCGTGCTCGTTTTCTGGCTCATTCGTATACCAGTAGTCGTTGAAGTCGGATGAGAGCATGGGTTGATGATCGCCAAAGTACACGATTGCCACGGGTCTGTTGAGCTGCTTCAGGTTGTCCACAAGCTCCTTCAAGTCTGCGTCAGCCCGTTTGATGCACGAGAGGTACTCATTGAGCTCTGTGGGCGTGTGCTCTTCTGGGCAGCTATCGGGCGTGTAGTTCGTTTGGTACTCGGGTGCGATGTTGTTTTGGTCGTAGGAACCGTGGTTGGCCATGGTCACGTCAAAGAAGAACTGAGGCGCATCGTCTTCCTTGAGCATCTGAAGTATATAGTCGTAGGTTGCCTTGTCACTTACGCCGCTGTGGAACACCTCGCAGTGCGGTTCGTTGGGGGTGACCTTGTCCACGGCGCAGTCGGGAATCCCACCGAAGTCGTCTATGGAGAGGAAGCGGTCAAACCCTAGGTGCGCATAGATTTCGTCGCGGTTCCAATTGGTGGCGTAGTTGGGATGCAGGGCACACGTATGATAGCCCAGCTTCTTGAACTGGCTCGCCAGCCCATCCACATGCGAGAAGTCATAGAGGGAGTAGGGATACTTTCCCGCCCCGATGAATTGCATGGAGTTGCCGGTTAGGAACTCGAACTCCGAGTTGCACGTACCCCCTCCGATAACCGAAACATTGAGCTTTCCGCGCATAAGTGCGTCGTTGAGACCTCGTGTAAAGAACTCCGGTCCTTCGTATCCCGCGTGCAAGCCGTCAAGAATGGATAGATCTGCGAACGTCTCGTCCATGATTGCTATTACGGAAGGTTTAAGCTGATTAAACTGGTCGACCGTTGCCTTGGATTCGGCGTTGGCCTCTCGCGCCCTACGATAGTTTTGGGCGTGTTCGACCTCAACGCGCTGCGCTATCTCATCGGTGTAGCCGTCGGGGCGATGGATGGACATGTCCTGCAGCACGGCTATGAAAGTGGGGTAGAATCCCTGTTGCTGGTAATAGTCCATCGTGTACCAGTATTCCATTTCCACGCCGAGCTGACCCATGTAGTTGGGTATCGCTACGAGTACGAAGAGCAGCGCGAAGGAGCCGGCGGATGCCGCAATATTGAGCCCGACCCTACGGGCCACGCCCTGGCGTTCGCCTTTGGAAAGCGGTGGACGAACGAGCGAGAGCATGCAGATAACGATGAGGGCCAGAGCAATGCCTTCGATGGCACGCTCGTTGAGCGAATACACGTACTCCTTGCTCACTGCTGCAGCCGTACCGAGCGCCAGCAGGTCCGCAGGCAAGATGGCGGCGTTCTTGAAGGACTTGATGAAGTACTGTCCGATGCCGGTAATGAAGCAGAGCACAACGCCCACGACGCACAAGGCCGCATGGCGCTGCCCCAAAAAGTAAAGACCCAAGAACAGCAAGCCTATGAGTAGAACCTCGAGCCAATAGTGACTCGGGCCGCCGTTTAATATGAGCTCGTTAAAGGGAACTTCGACGACTAGGGCAGAAAGCAAGGGTACGAGTGCTGCGAGAAGAACCCGCAGCACTATGCGCACCTTTTTGTCTAGGGTCTCATACCAGGCCCAAATGTCATGTCGTCGTAGTGCTACGGCACCACAGACGCCTATGACAAGGGCGGTAAGGGGAACGACGGCGACGCTCTTTTGGGTGTCCACAAGGCCTCGCGCAGACCAAACTCCCAAAAAGCCCAGTGCGAGCGCAAAGGGGGTGGTCCAAAGCCATTCGAAAACTGTCAATGACCTTCCTGCCTTGCTTCGCTTGCGCGCGTAAAAGACGGAGGTTGCCACAAGAGCAGCAAGGAGGAGGAAATAGATAACAGCAAAGGGAGTGCTCATGCGTCGCGTCGTTCCTGTTTGTGGGCGATTATGCTCTGCGGATAGGAGATGCTAGCGGCCGGGAATCATGCGCGCACGGAAGACATCCTTGAGCGCCGCTATCTGCTCTATGACGGAGTCGTCCCATTGGCCGCTCGTTTCCAGCAGCGTGGTGGCGACTTCTCCGCGTCGCTTGTTCGCCATGTTCTCGATATTCAGATGTGCGTCGTTAAGAATCTGCGAGAACTGTCCGATCATGTTGGGAACGTTGCGATGCAGCACCACTATTCGTTCGTCGGTCTCTATGGGGCCCAAGTCAACGTTGCCGAAGTTCACCGAGTTGGTGATGTTGCCGGACAGGAGGTACTCGCGTAGCTCCGAGATGGCCATGGCCGCGCAGTTGTCCTCTGCCTCTACGGTCGAAGCGCCCAAATGGGAGGTCACAATGGCGCCGTTCATGTGAGTGGTGGTGGGATTGGCGAAGTCGGTGACATAGCGCGCCACGTGTCCGGATGCCAGGGCATCTGCCATGGCATCCTCGTCTACGAGGGTGTCGCGCGCAAAGTTGAGCACTACGACGCCACGCTTCATCAACGCAATCTGGTCGCGTCCGAGCATGTGCCAGGTCTTGTCGGTGGCGGGGACGTGGATGGTAATGAAGTCTGCCTCTGCGAAGATGTCGCCCAGGTTGCGTACCGCATGAACGTGCCGGTCCAGGCTCCAGGCGTACTTGACGGAGAGGTAGGGGTCGTATCCCAGCACGTGCATGCCCAGGCTGCGGCCCGCATTGGCCACCATGGCGCCAATGGCACCGAGGCCTATGACGCCGAGCGTCTTGCCTGCAATTTCGGTTCCGCCAAACTGCGACTTCGCTTTTTCGGCAGCAGCTGCGATGTTGGGTTCGTCGGCGTGGGCGCGTACCCACTCGCTGCTTCCCATGATGTCGCGGGAAGCGAGGAGCATTCCGGCGATTACCATTTCCTTCACACCGTTGGCGTTTGCACCCGGCGTGTTGAACACCACGATGCCCTTTTGCGTGCAGGCATCGATGGGGATGTTGTTTACGCCAGCTCCCGCACGCGCGATTGCGAGCAAGCCATTGCCCAAGGTCTCGTCGTGCATGTTTGCACTCCGCACTACCACGGCTTCGGCATCCTCAAGTCCCTTGGCGGGAGCGAACGTACCAAACAGCTGATCGACACCTGCTTGCGAAATGCGATTCATGCAATGTACCTTGTACATGTGATTCCTTTCGAGCAAGACAGTGCACTACTTCGTAATGGCGCGCACGCGATAAATACCCTCAACGGCCTCAAGCGTCTCGATCGTCTTGGAATCGAGCTCTCCCGAGAGGTCGAGCAGCGAGTAGGCATAGTCGCCACGGCTCTTGTCGGTCATGTTCTCGATGTTTACGTTGGCGGATGACACGGCAGACGTAATTGCGCCAATGACGCCGGGAATGTTCTTGTGGAATATGGCGAGACGCACGGGAGTGTTCATGGGCCCAAGGTTAACGTCGCCGTAGTTCACGGAGTTCTCGATGTTACCGTTCTCCAGATAGTCGCGAATCTCATTCGCAGCCATTATGGCACAGTTATCCTCTGCCTCCTTGGTGGATGCGCCCAGGTGTGGGGTTACGATGGCGCGCGGCATCTGGGTGGAGTTGGCATTCGCGAAGTCGGTCATGTAGCGCGCGACGTGACCAGTCTGCAGAGCCTCGGCCATGGCGCGCTCGTCCACAAGCACGTCTCGCGCGTAGTTGAGCACGACCACGTCGTCCTTCATGGCGGCAATTGCCTCGCGGCTGATCATGCCGCGGGTTGCGTCCGTGGCTGGCACATGGATGGTTATGTAGTCTGCGTTGGCCCAGATCTCCTTGAGGTCGTTTACATGGTGAACATGGCGGTCCAAGCTCCAGGCGTACTTGACCGAGACATACGGATCGTATCCCAGCACGTGCATGCCCAGGCTGCGACCGGCATTGGCCACCATGGCGCCAATGGCTCCGAGGCCTATGACGCCAAGTGTCTTGCCGGCAAGTTCGGTGCCGGCATAGCGATTCTTGGCCTTTTCGGCGAGCTGCCCCACATTGGGATCGTCGTAGTGGCGGTCGACCCAATCGATGCCGCCGCAAATGTCGCGCGCGGCCAGCAGCATGCCAGCGATTACAAGCTCTTTCACGCCGTTGGCGTTTGCGCCAGGGGTGTTGAACACAACGATGCCCTGCTCTGCGCAACGATCTAGCGGAATGTTGTTCACACCCGCGCCCGCGCGTGCGATGGCGAGAAGCGAATCTGAGAATTCCATCTCATGCAGGTTTGCGGAGCGGACCATAATGGCGTCGGCGCTCGCGACCTCATCGGTGAGCGTAAAGTTTTCGCCGAGCGCGTCGGTGCCTACCTTTGCGATGTTGTTAATGCAGTGAACCTTGTACACTGTGCCTCCTTGGTTGACTGTACTTGGCGGTTTGCATTCTAGCAGTTTGCAAGTTCCAGATGCTCTGCTTGGGACGGTTCACACAGGACCGTCGCGATAACACTATATTGGTATTTTCGTCAAGACTTTTGCCGCAAGCGGTGAGTTTGAGATTGGCGGTTTGCAGACTCGAGGTATGGGGTAATATATCCTTCGTGTCCAAACGGACATAAGGATATAGCGCGCAAGCGCATGTGTGTTGCCCTGCGGGGCACAGAAAGAAAGGCACGAAATGGCTCAAGGTACTGTTAAGTGGTTCAATGCCGATAAGGGCTACGGCTTCATCTCTCGCGAGGATGGCGACGACCTGTTCGTACACTTCAGTGAGATTCAGATGGATGGCTACAAGACTCTGGATGAGGGTCAGGCTGTTGAGTTCGAGATTACGAAGGGCCAGAACGGCAAGTTCCAGGCCTCCAACGTCCGCAAGATCTAAAGCTTGCGCAAAACCTATCGCCTCGGCGACTCGGGGGACGGCATCTTGAATGCCGTCCTCTTTTTTGAGACTTCTGTACGATCTGTGAGTCCCTAACTTCCGATTCTATAGGCATTTGTCGGGGCGCCGATAAAAACGGAAGTTAGGCAGGCGAAAGGGCCCCCGAAACGTCCGATGTTGTCGGCAATTGGAGGTCGCGCCAGTCATCGAGCCAAAGGTCGGCGACGCTTTGTGCGGTTTGCACATCTTGTGTGGGGTCATTGGCATGGACTCCACAGGCAACCATTCCCGCAAGCTTTGCCGACTTGAGGGCCGGCACGATGTCTTCGAACACAATGCAGTCTTGCGGGTTGACGCTCAGGCGTCGTGCTGCCTCTAGGTAGATGTCGGGGTGGTCCTTGCCCCTGCTTACCTCGGCGCCATGGACACGGACGTCAAAGAGGCCGTCGACGTCTATGTGGCGCATACTGTTGAGCACTCCCGTGTCATTGGTGGTGGCAAGGGCACAGGGAATGCCGACGGATCGAAGGGCGAGAATGTATTCCTGCGCGCCAGGGCGAAGCCTTACCGAGTCGCGATAGAGCTGTGCGCCCATGCGATTCCACTCGTCGCATATTTGCTCAACCGTCTCGTTCAGACCGAATTGCTCTATGGTATAGCGCGCACCCTCTGCAAATCCTAGTGCGGCAAGGCGCTCTGGATACTCCTTGGTAAGGGGAAGCCCCCTTTTGCCAAGGAACGCCGCGTCTACCTCGTGCCACAGGTGTGCGGTACTGGCCAAGGTTCCATCGAAGTCGAATATGGCCGCCTTGGCCCGCAGGGGCCAGAGTCCCAAAGGTGCTTTACGGGGCATGGCAGCCCTCCTTCCGCTTGGACCGCGGCCACCAACACCCAGCGCTCGCCGACCCGCAGGCGGTGACTCACGAAGTGAGCGAGCGAAGCAAGCGCGGAACCGCGTGTGGGACGGCGAGCGCTGGGTGTTGGTGGCCATGTGTCGCTTTTTCGAGCAAGAGTCTAACACCACAGAGAGCTTTGGGCGTTACACTGTCTTTGGACGAGCAGAAAGGACATCACAATGTCGTATGAAGACAGAGATTTCGTTGAACAAGCCCGTGCCTATGTGGATGAGGTGTGGGAGGACGTGGTGCGCGACATCGACTTCCTGGTACAGGTTCAAAGTGTGGAGGACAAGCCGCACGCGAGTGTTGGAAAGCCGTTTGGCCCAGGTCCTCGCGAGGCGTTGGACCGCGCCTTGCAGATCGCGGGCAGGCTTGGGCTCGAATGCCATGATTGCGACGGTTACGTGGGATATGCTGAGCTCAAGGGTAGAAGTGATGCCTACTTGGCCACCATCGCGCACTCGGACATCGTACCGCTGGGCGACGGATGGACGGTAGATCCGCTGCGCGTGACGCGTAGGGATGGATATCTGCTGGGAAGGGGAGTGCTCGATGACAAGGGCCCTCTGGTCTTGTCGCTCTATGCGGCTCACTTTTTTGTGCGTAGGGCGCGGGAGGTTGCCGAAGGTCTGCCCTACACATTGCGCTGCATAGTGGGAACCAACGAGGAAACGGGCATGGAGGACGTGGAGCATTATCTGAGGTCCTTCCCCGAGCCTGCATTCTGCTTTACGCCCGACGCCATGTTCCCGCTCATATGTGGCGAGAAAGGCCGCTTCTTCGTTGAGGCCATCTCACCAGAAGTGCGAGGGGACGACGCGCGAATCGTTGAGTTGGAAGGCGGAACGGTGGCGAATGCCGTGCCGGGGAGCGCGTATGCAGTAGTGCGCGCTTCGTTGACATCGCTTGTCCCACGTGAGGGCATCGAGATCGAATCGTTGGACGGCGATGCGAAGTCGGAGCTCGCAAGAATACAGGCGACTGGTAGGGGAGGGCACGCCTCCATGCCAGAAGGTACCATCAACGCCATTAGTCTGCTGGTGGACTATCTGGTAGAAAACGACCTTTGTAACGACGAAGAGCGCGCGTTTCTTGCATTTGAACAGACGCTTCTGGCAGACACGAGCGGAGAAGCGCTCGGCATCGCTGCCGAGGACGATGTGTTCGATCCTCTAACCTGCGTAGGCGGTACGGTGCGAACGATTCGCGGAGAAGATTCGATACGTTTCGTCCAAACCATGGATGTGCGCTATCCAAAGTCCATCTCTGGCGAGGAAATACTTGCACGGGTGACGCAGGTGGCCAAGCGTAACGGGTGCTCCGTGGGCGATAGCGATAACATGGTTCCCTTCTATATGGATCCCGAATCTGCTGAGGTCCAGACGCTGCTTGACACGTACAGCCAGATGACTGGACGTAACGATTGCGCCTTTACCATAGGTGGTGGCACGTATGCGCGTCACTTTGCCCGTGCGGTGGCGTTCGGCCCCGACCGCATGGACGAGGACAAGCCCTCCTGGGTGGGTATAGAGCACGGACCTGATGAGGGGGTTTCGGAACAGTCTCTCAAAGAGGCATTGGCCATCTACATCGTCTCGTTGGCGCGACTTATGCAACTCTCGCTCTAACGCTCACATGATGCTTTGTATGGTAGGGGCGAGTGGCAACCCGAGTGCGAGGGGCAAGGCACGAGTTCCACGTGCTCAAACAGCGCTTCGCGAACTGCGCATGCGTAACTCGCGCCTCACCCCTCGCACTCGGGTAGACCATATGCTTGAGTGCGAGGCGGATTGGGGCGTTCGGTTAGAGCGCCTATTCGTCTGGCTCGTGTTCGAGAGACTTGCGGATGCCGCGGAGCACGTCGTCTCCCCAAAGCGACTCAAGCACATGGATGAGCTCGCGGGCAACGGGAAATACTTCCGCATCGACGGATGCTGTGGCTCCGTCGAAAAGGATGTAGGACGTCTGGTTAGTGGGTGCCATGGGGATTTTCTCGCTTCGTAGGGCTTCGCGAATCTGCGAGTCGTCCATGAGCTCTATGACGTGTGCGTCCTCGCTGCTCGATAGCGGTTGAAGCTCTCCCAAGACGAAGGGAAGCAGGGGAGGAAAGAGCGTCGCAGCCATTTGATAGCAGGCTAGGCTACAAGCATCGTTGCCGAGTTCGTGCTCCAATGCGGCGAGTTTGAAGTAGGCAATACCCATGCCCTGTGGATGATAGGCCGTCTTCAAATATGCCCTGAGCTGCTTATGCGCGGCGTCAAAGTCTCCGGTCGCCTCTAGGCAAGAAGCCAGCCCAAGGTGAGCCGGTCCGTTGAGGGGAGCGACCTCCAATGCGCGCTTTGCATGCGCGATGCCCTTTGCGCTGCTTCCGCCGTCTTCCTCTGGGAGGGACATAAGGACTGCGGATGCGACCAGATGCGCAATTAGATAGGCATCGGGAACGAGCACCACGCTCCTGTTGTCGTGGGCGTTTAGCCTGTTGTAAACGACTCTTTCGGGAAAGCTGTCAAAGCAGCGATATGCGATCGCCTTGGTGTCAACATAGGTTCCTCTTCGTTCCAGGGGATCGAGCACTTGCTCGAGTATGCTCAGCGCCTCATGCGACTTCTGTTGCAAGAGCAGTTTTTGCGCCTTCTCGACTGCCTGGGTGAGTGCGTCGCCCTCTACGATTTCGCTGCGAATAGCCTCGGGCTCCGTTGGGTCTAGGTTGCCCAGCACCAGCTTTCTGGCAGTTCGCTCCGCTGCGCTCCACACGGAGACGTCGGACGTTTGCTTTGCAACCTCCATAATGGCGTGCACGCTCTTCTGAGTCGCATGCTTCGTGCTGCTGGTTGCAAGGTTGCCGAGCATCTTGTCGGCTGCGAGCGTGCGTGGCAACTCCTCGTGAATCGTGAGGTTGGAAACGCGTGTGGCACCAAGCGAGGTAGCAGTAAACGCGGGGAGCGTTCTTTCGCTGAGATTCCATATGTCATGACGAAAGCGAGGACAGAAAGTCTCGTCTTCCAAACAGAAGATTGGTGGGGTGGGAACAAGTATGCCGTTTTGCTCCTCTATGGACGCTCCCAGTAGGCGCAGGGCATCCAGTGGGTTGCCAAGCGATTCCATACGAAGATTGGAGAAGGCTTTGCGTCCCATACATACCGAATAGAGTACGGCGTGAGAATTGGGCGTTTCCTCAACGGCCCTCACCCATACGCGTCGGATCTTGGTGGATGAGCGGAAGGCATGATTCGCAAGGAGGATGCCAATTCGTGCGGCATAGGCAGAGGCTTCGCGTTTCCTCATGTGTGAGGTGGTTGGCACGACTCCCAGACCATCCACGAAGGCAGAGCGTGCAAATGCGTGAGCAGGGATGGCACTGAACTCCATGGCAACGTCGCCAGCCGATACGTTGCAGCGAAATCGCGCCTCGAGGCGATAGGGAACCTGTACCGACTCTATTGCCTCGGATATGGCAAGGCGAACAGCCCACTCCCCTTGGTCGGACGGACCAAAAGGTGCCTGCCAAGGCATGGCCAAATAGGACCAGTCCGCCGTGCCCACATTCGGGGCCTGCGCGCAGACCGATGAGCAGGCGCGTTGCCACTGACGATAGAGCTCCTCCATGGAGACGTCGCTTAGGTCGTCGTAGCGCTCGTGTGCGTAACGCAAGGCATTGAGCGCGGCCTCAATGCGAACGATCCGCAACAGGCTGCCCCATTCGGCACGCGAGGCAATGGTGCGTAGATAGAGCATCCTGCTACGCCTGAGCGTGATGACGTCTATCACCTTGTCCGAATCCTTACGCTCTGCCTCTTCGATGTCGGCCTCGTCGAGCAGGCGTGCAAGAAATCGATTAATGCCATGGACGTTGTCTCCGCGTCCTTCCGCGGCATGCGTTTGCCTTGCGAAGGATGCCAAGGCTTCCAATGGCCGATTCGCATGCTGCAGGGAACTCAGAAAGTCATCGTAGTCGAAGGGAGTTTCATTGGAGGGTGGGGCGACGTCGTTGTCCTTGGTTCGCGTGGAAGCTAGGTTCGCATCTCTATCCTCAAGATCCCGTTGAGGTTTGTTTGTTGAGGTAACCTCTCCAGAGGCTTCTTCCGCCTGGGACTTCTCTTCGTGTTTCTGCGGTTCGCCATCTGTGACGTCTGCGCTTTGCTCCATGCTTCCGACGGCTTCTACGTCCGATCTTTCCATGCCCGCTTCCGACGTTGCCGGAGCATCCGAGTCACTTGTCACATTGGTCTCTTGTGAGGGACGTTCCGTGCTCTTGGAAGCGTTGTTGGCATCGTAATCCTCGGACTGCTTGCGTTGGCCGCCTTGTTGGCTTGGTCGCATAAGAAGGAAGAGCAGTGTAGACAGTGCGCATGCAACACAGATGCCTGGCACCATTCCCATAACGGCACCTGCTATGGCGCTTAGCAGGATGGCGCCAAGGACTACGACGGTTTGTGTTGCAGGACGATGCATGCGAGACCAATCCTAGGAGGCTTTTGCCTGGGCGTTTGATGCGGCCTCGGCGGCGGCGAGGTCGTCGGGGTGAATCTCCTCAGGCCATACCGCTCCCTCGGGCATGGTGCTCTCGCCAGAGCAGATATCCTCTGGTATGTCCTTGCAGGAACGCATGAGCTCGGAAATGGTGACGAACTGGTATCCCTCGCCCTGCACTCGTTCGATAAGACGAGGCAGCGCCTCAACGTCCTGAGATCGGTCGCCACCGCCATCGTGCATGAGGATGATGGTGCCTGAGTGCAGGTTCGTAAGCGAGTTTTCAATAATGGCGTCCGCGCCAGGCGTTCGCCAATCCTGCGAGTCGCCATTCCAACGAATCGAGGCGGTAATGGTGCCGCCAGAGCCGAGCCAGCTCCGCTCGGTAAAGTCCCCGTAGGGCGGTCGTAGGTGCGTGGTCAACTTGCCCGTTACGTCTTGTATCGCCTTTTGAGAACGCTCGATTTCGCTGTGCACCGTGTTTGCGTCCACAGACGTAAGCTGGTTGTGGGCCATGGTGTGGTTGCAGAGCTGATGGCCTTTCTCGACTACCTTGCGCGCGAGATCGGGATACGCTTGAGTGTTGTCACCAAGGTTGAAGAAGGTCGCCTTCACTCCATAACGATCGAGTATTTCGAGGTATTGGTCGGTGTAGGGGTCTGCCGGGCCATCGTCGAAGGTCAGGGCCACGTATTTGCCATCACCCTCAATTTGAGGCTCCATGCACGTAATAACGCAATCTTGCGGCTCTTTGGTTACCACGTCTGCCGACTCTCCCGACCTCTTGCCCTTGCGATGCTCCAAGGTCCCTGCGTAGCCCCATTGCGACACGAACTGCAGGGAGTAGCCCGTTCCTTCCATGCGAAGGTATGGCATGATGGATTCGCTCTGCATGTCGAATTCCTCGGTGATGTTTCCGCCATCCGAGAAGTCTATGGATTCGTTGCCCGCGACCCTGTAGTTCTCCACTTCCTCGGCTGAGAGTTCCTTGCCGTTGACGGAAGCGTTGAAGGCACGGCCCATATCGGCCTCGAGCACGCGGTCGTTCACGCTTACGAGGTCTCCGGGTTTGAGTGAGAGCTTTTCCTTCTTTACGACGTCTTCGAGCGTAGACCCGATGCGCACCTCAGATGCGCCTCCGTTTACCGTTATTGGGACAGGACGGTTTATCCACCAGAGCAGGGCGGATAGGATCACTATGGCCGCAAGTATGGATGCCGCTATGATTCCAAACCGTCGCTTGCGCCTTACGGAGAGGGTGTGCCCCGCCTGATTGGGGGGACGGCGGCGCTCCCAAGTGGTCGCGGCGGGGATGTAGCCTCCCGCAGATGGTCCTTGTGTCCCGGCTCTGCTGGCGCTGCGCTGCGTATTAGACTGTTCCCGTGCGCTTGTTTGGGTCCGTGTGGGCCGTACGTGTTCGGTGGCCATGCTTTCATTGCTTGCGCGCCCCTGATTGTGTGCGGCGTCGCGAGCGGATTGAACCGATCGACTCCGTGGTGGAGTTGATCGGCCCGTGGTCCGTCGGTGAGCTGACCCCCTTACCACGGGAATGGGGTCAGCGTCCTCGTAGGGATTTGCCCTCTTTTCGGGAGCACGACCTTGTTCCTTGCCATTGCCTTGTTGTGCCATGTTATATCTCCGAAGTAAAGCTCTGGCATATCAGAGCAGGATAGTCGTAGGGAACTCTATGATACTTCTGTGCCTGCATTTATGGGCGCACAAACACCTATCGTTCACACGTTTATAAAGGGAAACGTTACAGTTCACACCCGCGCCTTCGTCCGGCCCGCAAGCGGCGACTCACGAAGTGAGCGAGCGAAGCGAGCGCGGAGCCGCATGCGGGTCGCATCGCAGGTGCGGTGGCGCGAACAGGCCATCGTTCACAGGCGTTGCGTGTGGTTTTCTTTTGGGATGTTGTACGCAGACGTTGCGGGACCTTACCATACCTTTGCGAGAACCCTGCATCTTGAGTGCACGCGTTGGGAAGGACGTGTTTGTTATGCGAAGGCTCCTAGAGCAGATAATGAAGTTCGGTGTCGTTGGATTTCTTGCCTTTGCCATCGACTATGGCGTGCTCATGTTGCTCTCACAGGTCTTTCACATGGACCCAGTCCTGTCGGCTGGAATATCATTTTGCGTCTCGTTGGTGTTTAACTATCTCGCGTCAATGCGCTTCGTGTTCAAGCATCGTGACGACATGTCCCGCTCGAGGGAATTCGTTATCTTCCTAATTCTCTCTGCCATAGGCCTTGGCATCAACGAGCTCATTATGTGGGGCGGTACCGCCTGGCTTGGTGGATCCGCAATTGCGGTGACGGCCGTTAAGGTGTTTGCCACGGCAGTGGTTATGGTATGGAACTTCGTAAGCCGTAAGAAGTGGCTTGACGCTGGTGAATAAAGAGGGATGAGTTTCAATTAATGGCTAGTGGCCACGGGGCGCCTTCTTATAGCGTCGACCGGTACGAATGATGTCGATAACAAGCCAGACGCCCAAGATAAAGGCGGCGACGAATCCAACGAATCCCAAAATGGGGATGCCAAACATGAGGGGCTTCATGCCCGCAAAGTAGATGATCGATGAACCTATGAACAGTCCCGCGATTACGATGCCCATGGTCAGGCGATCAAAGGCATGCGAGAAGTCCAATATGGGATTGTCGGAGCCTGGTATGTCCATGTTCACACGCAGTTGTCCGCGCGTGAGCATGTCCATGGCGAGGTCTGCCTGCGACGCTGCGCGTAAGACCCCGTGTGCGGCAAGGCGTGACTCTCGGGCAAACTGGCTTACTTCGCGTTTGCCTGCCTCCAAAAGACCTGCGTTACTCTTGGCGTGTCGGGCGATGAGGTCTACGATGCTCGCATCGGCAAGCATGTCGTCCACCGTTCCCTCGAGCGTTACCAATGAGCGTGCGAGCATGGTTACCGAGCTGGGCAGCTCGATGTTGTTGCGTCGCGCTAAGGTAACGATAGAGTTGAGGAACTGTGCGAGGTCGAGGTCGGCGAGGCTCTCGGTGCCATAGTTCTGCATTACCAAGTCAAGATCGACGAGCAGGCGCGCATGGTCAATCTTTGAGGGGTCGGTGTAAGAGGCAAAGCGAAGGAGCCCATCCTTGAGGGCGGGTGTGTTAAGATCTGCCACCGCGACTACAATATCCGTGAGTGCGGTGCGGTCGTGCGCAGAGAGTCTTCCCATGATGCCGAGGTCGAGATAAACAATCTTTCCGTCACTTATAACGATGTTGCCAGGATGGGGGTCGGCATGGAAGAATCCGTCATCCAGTATTTGGGTGACGTAGTTGGCAACGAGCTTTTCGCCTATCTCGGTTACGTCGTAGCCAGCGTCTGTGAGCTCGTTGAGTCGAGAGATGGGGATTCCCTCAATGTAGTCCATTACCACAACATGCTCGGTACAGAGTCCTGGATAGGGCTTTGGACACATAACGTAATTGCAGTGGCGATTGTTGTGCCTAAACTCCGAAAGGGCGTGGGCTTCCACCAAAAAGTCAGTCTCTTCCCTAAAGGACTGCCAGAGCTCCTCCACTACCGACTGCATGTCCAGGAATTGGTCATCGCCCAAAAACAGGGTGGCACGACGCGCCAAAGAGCGCACGATGGAGATGTCGCGCGCCATAATGCGCCTGATGCCAGGGCGCTGCACCTTAATTGCCACGAGCTCACCAGTTACCAGGCGGGCCTTGTGTACCTGCGCCACCGAGGCAGATCCCAAGGGAACGTCGTCAATCGCATCGAATATCTCCTCGATGGGTGTGTCGTATTCTGCGCGCAGGGTGTTTAGCACGACCTCACGCGGCATGGGCTCGACTTCGGTGCGCAGCTTTGCCAGCTCATTGCAAAACGATTCGGGAAGAATCTCCGAACGCATCGAGAGAATCTGCCCGGCCTTTACGAACGTGGGTCCTAGCTCCTCAAGCATCTTCCTCAGGCTGGTGGGCGTAACGCCGTGGAAGATGTCGTACTTGCGCACAATTTTGAGCATCTCTATCAGACGGCTGTATTTGCCTCGCCTGTTCGATGCATATGCCGATGAGTCCTTAGACCTCCCGCCAAGGATGCCTATGGTTTCCTCTTGCTTGATGCGCGTGTTGATGTCCTCTTGATACCACGAACGCAGACGTTCGGCCTCAACATCAAGACCGTCGACTGCGTTCGTTGCCACATCTTCTAAGTTTTGCTTCTGTTCGTCCGCGTGGACGTCTTCCGCTGCCACGACGTCGTTACTCGTCGGCCGCTTCCGACGTTTCCTGCTCGACTTCGGCCTCTGTCTCGACCTCGGCGTCGTCTTCGACGACTTCTACCTCTGCCTCTACCGTGGTGCCTTTCTTTTCGATGTCGGCCATGATCTCCGAGACCTTCTTGGCATAGCTGGTGCGCTCTTCCGGGCTCATGTTTTCCATGCGCATGCGCAGGAAGCTGTCCTCTGCATCGGAAGCGGCCTTTGTCGCCTTGCGAGTAAGCTCATCGTTGAATTCCTTGCCCTGCTCGATCGTGAGCTCGCCCTTCTTCACGAGGTCGTCGATAATCTGCTGGGACTTCTCGGCACCAGTTGCAATGGCTCCGACGCCTACCAGGAAGATTTTGCGGACGCCTTCTCCAAAATCGAATTCTGCCATGTCTGCCCCTTTCCAAAAGTTCATTGACTGATTGCTCCGTTTGCTCTGGAGTTACTTCTATTGTTGTACCCCAACAGAAGCGGACTCATGCGCGGAACCCAAAAGAACTTCGGCAAGTTGTGCCACCGTGTCCACCACGCGGCATGCGCCTGCCCCTGCGAGTTCGGCGTAGTCACCGGTTCCGCCGTAGGTTACCCCCACACAGGGTACACCGCAGGCAATTGCGCCGTCCACGTCGTGGTGCCTGTCGCCAACCATAACGGCATCATTTGCCGTGGCACCCGTGAGATCGAGAACCAACGCGATGGTCTGGGCCTTGGAGAAGGGCTCGTCCGAGGGTTTTCCCACCTTAAGGTCAAACGCGTCGTACATGCCCTCGTCGGTTAGGGCCTTATCTAATATATGTTGACGTTTGGAAGTGGCCACGCACACCGTTTTGTGGGCTGCGCGCAGCTCGCGAACGAGCTCACGCATTCCCTCAAAGAGTGGCCATGCCTCTACACCCAGCGTGGCGTAGATGCTGCGGTAGCATTCGGTCACCAACTGTGCATCGGCTGCGCTTAGGCCATAGACCTGCTGAAACGCCTCGGGAAACGGAGGTCCGATAAGGCGCGACACATCGCCAAGCTCGTCTTCGCTCAATCCAAACTCGGTGAGCGCACGGGTGGCGGTGCTCACGATTGACGCCTTGGTGTCTGCCACGGTCCCGTCAAAGTCGAACATCACCACACGTCGATCGCTGAGGTCCAACATGCGATCTCCTCTCGGTCGTTCGTTGCCGCCCGCGCGCCCGCGCCTGCGCAAAGCCGCATGCGACTCCGCGCTCGCTTCGCTCGCTCGCTCACTTCGTGAGTCGCCGCATGCGGGTCGCATCACAGGCGCGGGCGCGCGGGCGGCAACATTCGCTCAAAGTATACATGTTGGCATAAGGTGGACATACGATTCGAGGTCGCTGCTTGTGATATAACCGTATACGTCATTCTGGCGGCATGAGGAGGACCCATGCATATTGAGCCCATAACTTGTTTAAGACCTGCGCGCGAGCACGTGGCAGAATTCGCTGCGCTACCTTACGATGTGTTCACTGAGGAAGAGGCGCGTTCCTACGTCAAGGAGCATCCCACGTCCTTTTTGGCTATCGACCGTCCCGAGACGGGCTTTGACCCTGGTCAGGATCCGCATGCCCAGGAGGTGTACGAGCATGCACGCGATCTGTTGCGCGAGCGGCAGCTGGATCGCACGCTTATGCCTGACGAAAAACCCTGCTTCTACTTGTATGAGCTTTCGGATGGCGACCATGTGCAACGTGGCCTCATGGGTGCGGTGGCAGTGGACGACTATTTGGACGGCACGGTAAAGCAGCATGAGCTGACCCTTAAGGCCAAGGAACTCGACCGCGTAAACCACATCAAGACTCTGCGCGCCCAAACGGGACTGGTATTTATGGCCTATCGTGACAGTGTGGCCATAAATACGATTCTGGATGCCGCACGGATGGCGGAGCCACTCTATGACTTCGTTGGTCCCGACGGCGTGCGGCAGCGCGTCTGGCGCATCGCACGTCCCGTTGCCGTGGAAGCCTTGCAAGTGGCGTTTACCACAGTATCTCAGGCATATATTGCCGACGGGCATCATCGAGCGGCTGCCGCCGCGCGTATATGCGAAGAGAGGCGCGCGGAGGGACGCGAAGACGATCCCGCCGAGGCGTTCTTGGGTGTTCTCTTTCCCGCAAGCCAGCTCCGCATACTTCCGTACGATCGCGTGATATGCGACTCGGCGGGCCTCTGCGAGGATGAGTTCGTCCTTCGAGCTGAGGAGGCGGGCTTTGCGTGCTCTGCCCCCAGCGATGTGCCGTGCCTTCCAGAGAAGAAGGGAACGTTTGGCTTGTTTGCTTTTGGTGCATGGAGAACGCTCGAATTGCGCGACTCAGACACGGGACTCGACGTAAGCGAGTTGCAGGAGCGTCTCCTCGGGCCTGTGCTGGGAATACAGGACCCTCGAACCGACCCAAGAATCTCCTTTGCGGGAAATGCGAAGGCGGACGAGCTGGAGCAGCTGGCAGGTCCTAATGGCATGGCATTTGCCATGTTCCCGACTTCCTTGGATGAGCTTATGGACATTGCGGACAAGGGAGGGGTAATGCCACCCAAGTCCACTTGGTTCGAGCCAAAGCTCCTTAGCGGCCTCGCTATCCGGAGAATCTGGTAACAGATCGCAGGAGAACCCCGAATAGGGGGCAGGCCCCAAGTTAGGGTTTTCACGAAAACCCTAACTTGGGGCCTGCCCCCTATTCGGGGCTCGCAGACTCGATGCTTGCCTAGCGACCCCTAACGGCGAGGTCAATAACCTTGTACGCACCATCGTAGGTGCCGATCTTGTTGGCCGCCTCGATGTTGTCGCACATAAAGGCAATGAGTTCGCGATCATACTGCATGGAATCAATCATCGCAAGCGCCTCTTCGGTCTTGTCCATCTCGTAGGTGCCATCGCCGATCTCTGCCGCGCGAATGGCGCCCCAGGCCTCATGTCCGCCCACGCGATGGATCATGAGCTTTGGCACGGGATAAAAGCTGAACTCACTCGGCTTTGTTACCAGTACGTCGCAGCAGCGCATGAGCAGGTTCGAGGAGTATACGGCGGCAAAGATGTTGGAGTCGCAGAAGGCATGTACACCCGCGAGCTCGCCCTCGAGAGCGTCATTGGCGAGTGCGGCGGTGCCGGCAAAGTCGTTGAAATGGCGCTCGGCGATGCTTGAGAGGCCTGCCACCTGCTTTTCCAGAGCCTCCCATACGTTCGCGTGGTCACCAACGTTTACGAGCAAGGTCGCCTGACCAGTGCGCACGTAGGGAAGAAGCCGTTCGATGATTGCGGCAAACAGATCCTGTTGCGCGCCGGCACCCCCTACCGAGATGAGCCAGCGTACGGGGCCGCCACCCAATACACGATTGCGCCTGGCTGCACAGTCTTGCTCGATGTTGCAAACGAGCTCATGGTCAACGTAGTGTCCAGTGTAGAAGAGGTCTTCCATCGGCATGGGTTTGAGCTGCCTCTTGGGGTCCATGCCACGCAGTTGGTGATAGCCAAGGTAGGCCGAAGGCGTCTGCACGGTATGGATGGAGCCCTCGGCAAGGTGCAATGCCATGGGCCAGTTGTCGGGGATGGCGTTAACCACATGGGTAAGCCCGGCGTGCACCGCACCCTGGGCGGGCCAAACGTGGGTACCTACATAGGGAACGTCTTTGGGAAGGTCGCGAAACAGGGGAGTGTAGAGCTCGGCGTTCTTCTGGTCGATTGAGTTGTAGGTAAGCTTACGGAATCCCTCCGAGTTGAGTGGCTCCCAATAGAGGCTGTTGAAGAGGCCGACTTTTTGCGAGAGGCGAGAGCCCATCGAGTAAAGGTCGTTTTGATGGGCAATAACCTTGGAGCAGGTTGTTTGGTCGAAGGAGGCGAGGTCAAACCAGTAGGGGGTATAGCCCATGGCATGAGCCGCGCTTGCCATGGCCATGGAAATGCGATAGTGGCCAAATCCCATGCGTATGTTCCCCACAACCACAGGCGCGCCATTCGCGCCATCGACGGTACGGGAAGTGGTGGCTGGCGTTTGCTGTGCATGGGCGTCGGCAATAAGGTCGAATGCCTCGTCGCTGGTGGACGCAACGAGATTTCGTACGCCCAGGCGATCTCCTATAACGGGCAGGTCTTGGGCGGCAAGGTGATAGACCGCAGTGGAGTCGTCGCCAAACTGCTTCTGGTAACTGGCTTTCTTCGTTTGAGCCTTCCTATAGGTCTTGCTGTCAATCTCGTTGCCAAAAATGTTTTTTGCACGATCGCCGTTGGCCATAATTGCTCCTTGCGTTTCGATTCTTCATTTGATAGTCTAGCTATCAGTTGATAGTAAGACTATCACATCTGTCCGAAAGGTCAATGGCATGAATGCACAAATGGCAAAAGCTTTGGTAGAAGGCACGTCGAGAGGCAAACCGTCCCGTGCTGGCTTGGATGACTTTGCGGTTGAATGCGCCGCAGAGCTGTTCTTACGCGACGGATTGGAAAGCGTGAAGATGGTCGATATCGCAGAGGTCGCGGGTGTGGGAGTCGCCACGTTGTATCGCCACTTCTCTACGAAGGCGCGAATCGCCGTTCGCGCTGCTATCTTGCTGTGGGAGCGATTTAACCAGAGGCTGGTAGAGCTTGTGGAGTCGGATGCCTTCTTGGCGCTCAATGGCTTAGGCAGGCTTCAGGTGCTCTTGGAAGGCTATTGCGATGCCTACTGTGTGCACGATGACTTTGTGACGTTTGTTGACTCGTTTGATCACATGGTCCTTGCGGGTCAGGTTTCGTCGGAGGAGCTCGAAGAGTATGGCGCGCAGCTGGACTCGTTCTATCCGATCTTCGAGGATGCCTATCTTATGGGCCGCTCGGACGGGTCGATTGCACGGGAGATAGAGTTCAGAAAGTTTTACGTCGCGCTCGCACATGCGCTCATGGGTGTGGCGCAAAAGATCAACCATGGTGAGATAATACCTTCCGACGACTTCTCCAACGGCAGAGAAGAGCTCCAGAGCGTCGTGGATATGGCCTTGTGGTCGCTGGTAACGAATATTCCCGCCCAGCGGGTTCGCACTGATTTGCAATATGAGGGATAGGGGTAAGCAAATGGCAGAGAAAAAGCTGGCAGACGGACGCGTAATGCGGAACTTCGCAATAGGGCAACTCGGTTGGGCAATGCTTTCGGGCGTCGTATCCAACTGGCTGCTCTACTTCTATATGCCAAGCGAGGAGACCATAGCCGCTGGCATGCCGCTCTTCATAACGCAGGGCATCGTGTTCGCGGGCATGACGATTATTGGCCTCATCACCGCGTTTTGCCGCTTGGTGGACGGTTTCATAGACCCCTACATCGCATCCAAGTCCGACTCTCTTAACCATCCGTTGGGACGTCGCATACCCTTTATGCGTTGGTTCGCCATCCCCTTTGGCATCATGACGGTGGTGGTGTTCACGCTGCCGGGTATGGGAGGCGAGGTCTTTAACGACATTGCGTTGTTCGTATGCCTGGTGGGCTTCTACGTTTCGCTGTCCCTCTACTGCACGCCCTTCAATGCGCTCATCCCCGAGCTCGGCCGGACGCAGGACCTCCGCGTAAACCTCTCCACCTACATATCGGTTACGTACTTCATTGGCACGGCCGTTGCCTATTTGGTGCCTACCATCGCCGGCTTCTTCCAGGCGTCGTTAGGCATCGCCAATGCCTATAGGGTGACCATCGCAATCCTTGCCGTCATTGCCATCGCCTGCATGCTGCTGCCTGCCTTCACCATCGACGAGAACGCCTATGCCGAAACCGAGCCTTCCGATACCCCCATGGGTGCAAGCGTAATAAAGACCTTCAAGAACAAGGAGTTCCAGGTCTTCGAGATCTCAGACATCCTGTATTGGGTGGCCATCACCATGTTCCAGACAGGCATGCCCTTCTATGTGACAAGCCTCATGGGGCTCGACCCCTCTATGAACTTTGTCCTCTTTGCGGGCATGACCGTAATGAGCCTTCTGTTTTACGCGCCGGTTAACATCCTTGCAAAGCGCCTGGGAAAGAAAGCGCTCGTTGCATTTGCGTTTTTCTTCTTCTGCCTTGCGTTTGGCGTTACGAGCATATGCGGCCAGTTTGGCGTGCCCGAATTGGCTTGGGGTGTTCTGGTGGCAATACTGGCAGCCATTCCCATGGCAGTTTTGGGCATTCTGCCCCAAGCCGTACTTGCCGACATCGCCGAGTCCGATTCTGTGGAGACGGGTGAGAACCGCGAGGGCATGTTCTATGCGGCTCGCACCTTCTCCATGACGCTTGGCCAGTCGCTGGCCATGATTCTCTTCTCGTCAATCGCCTCGATTGGTGCGGGTGGCATGGGCTATCGCATGACCGCGGTCGTTGCCACGGTGTTCTGCCTTGCGGGAGGCTTGGTGTTTTTGCGGTATCGCGAGACGCGCGTCTTGCACGTTATCGGCGCCGAAAACCCACGAGAGAACAAGGAGTAGGCGTGCGATGGTTCATGGCCGCTTCGTTGGGGAGGGGACAATATGTCTTTGGGTCCGCAAATAAGCATCGTGTATCACCTTCCGGGCATTGCTCGCAGACGTACCGTAGTCATTGAGGGCAACGGAAGCATACTCGGTAGCAATGATGCCAGAGAGCTGGGCGTCGCCGTACGGGGGAATGAGCGGGTCCGCCGTGTGGAAATCAATCCGTCTGCCGCGGTGTCAATCGACAAGATCGAGGCCACCCTTTACGTTGCCATAAAGGATGCGGACGCAATCTATCTCAATGGGTACAACTCGTGGACCGATAGCGTGGAACGTCCCGTAAACGATCGCATGTGGGGCCTCACCCGCGCCCCGCAGCGCCTGGTGGACAAATACGTGCTCGACGGTAGCGGAGACTACCGCTTTGTGGAGGAAGACCCACGCCGTGGGCACATGCATGGATTTGGATATGGCTATTTGCGCCAAGGCGACGAGGTGCTCCTCTTTGGCTCGCTCAACGAGGACGACGGCTTTACGGTAATACGCGAGGACCTCGATGCGGGTACGCTCACCTTTGAGAAGGAGCCTCCGGCGCACACCGTTGCCAAGGGCGAGCGACGCGAGATCTTGTCTCTTGCCGTTTGCGGGGGCACGCTCGAAGAGGCCGTGCGGGAGTGGCTCTCGCTTGCGGGCATCCAGCGCATGTCCGCTCGTCCTATCGTTGGCTATTCGAGCTGGTACAGGCATTATGACAGCATAGATGCATGGAAGCTCTCCCACGACCTCGAGGGTGCTGCGGCGGTACTGGGCGGCATGGACCTTGGGCCTGCGGACGCTGTGTTCCAGATTGACGATGGCTATGCCAAGGTGGGGGATTGGCTTGAGTACGATCGTGCGCGCTTTCCTGAGGGTATGGCAGTCCTTGCGCAGAATGCAAAGCAAGAGGGCCTGCTCCCGGGCCTCTGGCTTGCGCCGTTTGTATGCTCGCGCGAATCGCGGGTGTATGCGGAGCACCAGGACTGGCTGTTGCGCGACCAGGCCGGAGAGCCCGTTATGACAGGCGACCATTGGGGTGGTGCTTTTGCGCTCGATATGCGCAAGGAAGAAGTGCGCGACTACGTGCGCGACGTCTTGCGTGTGGTTACGCGAGAGTGGGGCTTCGAGTTGCTAAAGCTCGACTTCCTCTATGGGGCATGCATGTTGGCTCACGATGGCCTCAACCGTGGCGAGCTTATGGCGGACGCGCTCGATTTCCTGCGCGAATGCGTGGGCGAGGACGTACGACTTCTATTCTGCGGGGTGCCCCTGGTGTCGGCGTTCGGGCGTTGCGAATACTGCCGCGTTGGTTGTGACGTGGGCCTGGATTGGGATGACAAGCCACACATGAGGCTTTTGCACAGAGAGCGTGTGAGCACCAAGAACTCGTTGGCAAACGCACGTGGCCGTTCTCACTTGGATGGTCTTGTGTTCCGTTGCGATCCCGATGTGCTGTTCTTGCGCGAAGAGGGTGTCTCGTTTACCCCCGATCAATACCAAGAGATGCTAAAGACAGATACCAGCTGTGGGGGAGTGCTCTTAACCTCGGACGACATGCTGTCTTGGAATGCCGATCAGTTGGACCGCTTCCACGACGCGGTGGCGGCGTTCTTGGCGAGTAACGACGAATAGACGAACCCTCGATTGGCGAAAGGCCCCGAGCTCGAGTTTTCGGAAAACCCGAGCTCGGGGCCCGTCACAAAGCGCGAGCAAGCCTCCGCTGCGCTAGTCGTCCATGGTGATGGACTCGATTACGGGTTGGTCGGCGGGTGCCACCGTGCCGTTCTTGTCCTGCACAGGTACCTCCGCGATTTTGTCTACGACGTCCATGCCCTCCGTTACGTGGCCGAAGCCCGCATATTGGCCGTCAAGATGGTTTGAGTCCTTGTGCACGATGAAGAACTGGGAGCTGGCAGAGTTGTTGGGCTGGGAGCGAGCCATGGAAATGACGCCGCGCTCGTGCTTGATGTCGTTCTTCTTTCCGTTGGAAGAGAACTCTCCGATGATGTTGACGTCGCTGCCGCCCGTACCATCGCCGTTTGGGTCACCGCCTTGAATCATGAAGTCCTTGATGATGCGGTGGAACTTGAGGCCGTTGTAGAAGCCCTGGTTCGCCAGATGCGCAAAGTTGCTTACGGTTATGGGCGCCACGTCGGCATCCAGCTCCACCTTTATGGTGCCAAAGTCCTTGACCTTTATGGTGGCGTGATGCTTCCCAGTGCTGTAGCCCTCGTCGTATGGTGTGGTGAGCGTGCCGGAAGCGGTAATGTGACCAGCCTCGGTACTGGACGAGGAACTTGTTGATGAGGTGCTGGAAGACGCGCCCTGCTGTCCGCATGCACCAAGCGCAAGAGCGCCAACGGATGCGGTTGCGAGACCAATAAACGTTCTCCGGTCCATGTTGTTCATAGCGTTCTCCTTACATGGCGGCAGGGGCATATCCCCTGCCGTCGTAGTTGCTACTCAAGCTCGAATGCGCCGGTGTAGAGCTGATAGTAGGTACCCTTGGCGTCAATGAGTTCGTCGTGGGTGCCGCGCTCTATTATACGGCCATGATCGAGCACGATGATTATGTCGGAGTTGCGCACCGTGGAAAGGCGGTGTGCGATAACGAATGTGGTGCGCCCGTCCATGAGAGCGTCCATGCCGCGACTCACGATCTGCTCGGTGCGCGTGTCGATGGAGCTCGTGGCCTCGTCCAAGATCATCACGGGCGGATCGGCAACGGCTGCGCGAGCAATCGAGAGGAGCTGGCGCTGGCCCTGGGAGAGGGACTCGGCGTTGTCGGTGAGCATAGTGTTGTAGCCGTCCGGCAGACGCTCGATAAACCCGTTGGCACCGACGAGCTTGGCCGCCGCGATGCACTCCTCGTCGGTGGCATCCAAGCGCCCGTAGCGGATGTTGTCCATAACGGTACCGGTAAAGAGGTTGACTTCCTGCAATACGACGCCAAGCGAGCGGCGCAGGTCGCTCTTGCGGATCTTGTTGATGTTGATGCCGTCGTAGCGAATTTTGCCGTCGGCTATGTCGTAGAAGCGATTGATGAGGTTGGTGATGGTTGTCTTGCCGGCGCCAGTAGCGCCCACGAAGGCGACCTTCTGACCGGGCTTCGCGTGGATGTCGATGTTATGCAGCACCAGATGGTCATCCGTATAGCCAAAGTCCACGTCGTCGAGCACTACGTCGCCGCGCAGCGGAACGTAGTCGGTAAAACCGCGTTGCTGGTGGGGATGCTTCCATGCCCACATCTTGGTTCGGCGATCGGTGGGCACGAGCTCGCCCGCCTTCATCTCCATATTCGTGAGCTCTACGTAGCCCTCGTCTTCCTCGGGTATCTCGTCGAGCATCTGGAAGATGCGCTCTGCGCCCGCAAGGCCCATAACCACAAAGTTGATCTGGTTCGAAATCTGGCCGATGGAGCCGGCAAAGCGCTTGGTGAGGTTGAGGAAGGGGATTACGATGTCAATCGAAAGCACCATGCCCGAGATGCAGGGATTGGGAAGGTTGATGCCAAGGAACAGGCCGCCTGCGAGCGCGACTATTACGTAGGATAGGTTTCCGAGGTTCATGAGTACGGGAGCGAGCGTGTTGGCATAAATATTCGCCTTCTTAGCGGCATCAAAGAGCTCGTCGTTGACCTCGTCAAACTGCGTCTGCATCTCCTTCTCGTGTGTGAAGACCTTGATGACCTTCTCGCCGTTCATTGCCTCTTCTGCGAAGCCCTCGGCCTTGCCGATCGCATGCTGCTGGGCGAGGAAGAAGCGTGCGGATCTGCCGCCCATAAAGCGCGTGAACCAGCCCATGAGAGCTACGGCCGCAAGAACCACGAGCGAAAGCGGTATGGAGTACCACAGCATGATGAAGGTGATGGACACCATCGAGATGGCCATGGTAAGCAGGTTGGGCAAGGCTATGCCAATGAGCTGGCGCAAGGCGTCGACGTCGTTGGTGTAGTAGCTCATAATGTCGCCACGTTGGTTTTGGTCGAAGAAGCGTATGGGCAGATCCTCCATGTGGTCGAACATCTTGTTTCGGATCTGCATGAGGGTGCCCTGCGTAATGAATGCGCCGAGCTGGGTCTGAGCGATTTGGCATGCGAGGGCAACGAGGTAAATGCACACGAGCGTTACGACGATGTTCGTGATTTCGGGTGCCGCTGCTGCCCAGTCGCCGCTCTGCCAGTACTTGCCCACGACGTCGATGGTCCTTTGCAGGAATATGCTGGGCAATGCCGAGAGCACGGAAGCGACAACCACGCACAGGAGCATGAGCGTGAGTTGCAAAGGATAGAACGAGAAGACAAGCTTTATGGTACCGCGCAATACTTTAAGCGGATCTGATGAGCGTTTACCGCGACTTCCCTTACCGGGAACGCCTTCCTCGTATGTCTCGGCGCTGCCGGGACGGGGTGCGTCTTTAAGACGTGCGGGATCATCGATTATCTTGCGCTCGGCCTGGGTCAAGTTGCGCTCTGCTTTCCTACTCATTGCTCGTCACCCCCTTGTCGTTAGACTCTTCACCCAAGGCGCTCACCAGTTCCTTGTTGCGCTCGGCAAGCGCTTCGTTGAAGTCCTTGAGACCGTCGCCTACCTCGTCCATCTTTTCGTCGTGGCTGGCCTTGTTCTGCGTCTGGTAGATCTCGCGATAGATGGCGTTGGTGCGCAGGAGGTTATCCGGCGTGTCCACCGCGTCGATGCGTCCGTTGTCCATTACGATGATGCGGTCCGCGTCTTCGACGGAGCTGGTGCGCTGCGCAATGATGATCTTGGTGGTCTGAGGGATGTAGCTCCTAAAGCCCGCGCGAATGCTCTTGTCGGTTTTGGTGTCGACGGCGCTCGTGGAGTCGTCCAGAATGAGGATCTTAGGCTTCTTAAGAAGGGCACGCGCGATGCAAAGACGCTGCTTTTGTCCGCCACTCACGTTGGTGCCGCCCTGCTCTATGTAGGTATCGTACTTTTCGGGAAATCTTTGCACGAACTCGTCGGCCTGAGCGAGCTTGCATGCCTCGATTATCTCCTCGTCGGTGGCGTCCTTGTTTCCCCAACGCAGGTTGTCCTTTATGGTGCCACTAAAGAGCACGTTTCGTTGAAGTACGACGGCGACCTCGTTTCGCAGGGTGTCCATGTCGTAGTCGCGTACGTCTGTGCCACCAACCATAACCGTGCCTTCGGTGGCGTCGTACAGTCGGCTTATGAGTTGGATGAGCGTGGACTTGGAAGATCCGGTGCCGCCAATCACGCCAATGACCTCACCGCTCCTAATGTGCAGGTCGACGTCGGCGAGTGCCATGCGATCCGCCGATTCGTTGTAGCGGAAGCTCACGTTGTTAAAGTCGATGGATCCGTCCTTTACCTCGTAGATGGGGTCGTCGGGATTCTTCAGGTCGGGCTCTTCGATGAGCACCTCACAGATGCGACGCGCGCTTTCCTCACTCATCGTTATGATGACGAAGATCATGGACAGCATCATGAGGCTTATGAGCATGGAGAAGCCATAGGTAATGAGTGCCGACATCTGTCCGACCTGCATGTCTGCGCCGACAGAGGTAATGATGGTCTTGCTTCCGAAGAAGATTACGAAGGCGTATATGACGTCGACGGCAAAGGTCATAAGCGGCTGGTTCCAAGCAAGAATGCGCTCAGCACCCCAAAAATCGTGGAATAGGTCTCCCGAAGCTCGCATGAATTTCTTCTTCTCGTGGTCCTCGCGTACGAAGCTCTTTACGACGCGAATGCCGCTCACGTTTTCTTCCACGGATTCGTTGAGCTTGTCGTATTTGCGGAAGATTCGACGGAAGATGGGCATCACGACGCGTGCGATGCCAATGAGGGCAACGCCGAGCAAGAGAGAGATTACGACGTACAGAATGGCCATGGGACCACCCGATACGAAGGCCATAACGGCAGCGAACACGATCATCAGAGGCGACCGGACGGCAGAGCGAATGAGCTGCATGTAGGCCATCTGCACGTTTTGCGTGTCGGTGGTAAGGCGCGTAACCAAAGAGTTCGTGGAAAAGCGGTCGATGTTCGAGAACGAGAAGCGTTGTATGGCGGCAAACATGTCATGTCGCAAGTTGCGAGCCAGGCCGGTGGAAGCCACCGAGCACGCCACACCCGCCCTTACGCCGCAAAACAGGGAGAGAAGCGCGAGTGCCGCCAGAATGGCGCCATATGTTGCGATGGTCTTCATCTCTGTGCCGTCTTGCATGTCGTTGATGAGCTGGGAGGTAATAAAGGGAATGGCGCATTCTATGATGACTTCGCCGGTTACGTACAAGGGCGCTCGCAGAGAGTCCTTCTTGTGCTCCCGTATCGATTTGCCAAGGGTTTTTGCGACTTGAATAAGAGAAAGGTCCGAGAGGGTAGATTCTTTATTACTCATGCGCTCACCTCGCATTCTTCCAGATTCTTCCAATGGGCTACCAGACGATCCAACAGGTCCTTGAGCTGCTCTTGTTCGCTTTGGTCCAAGCACGCGAGCGCCTGTTGCTCAAAGTCCTCGCGCTTTTTGCACATAAGAGCTGCCTCGACTTCTCCTGCTGGCGTGAGCGCGATGGTCAATTGCCGTCGATCGTGTGCGCAGGGTTTACGAGCAATGAGCTCTTCTCCCTCGAGTTTGGACAACACCTCACTCAGTGCGGCGGGGCTGATGTTGGTATGTTCCAAGAGTTCCCGCTGTGTGAGTTTGCCGCCGCTCTTATGCAGGATGGCAAGCACGAATTGCTTGCCTCCACGACCGCCGGCATGGATATGGAGGTAGTGCCCGAAGAACCCGAGGTCGTGCAGAATCTCTTTTGTCATACACGCCTCCAATTCATAAAGTACCTAAGTGATGATACGCCTTTGAGGACATTTGTCAAGTACCTTACGAAATGGCGGACCAGAGTTTGCCGAAGCGCCGCCCCCACGCAACGCGGTCCCGGCGCCCCGAAGGCAGCTCCGCGCTCGCTTCGCTCGCTCACTTCGTGAATCGCTGCTTGCGGGGTGCCAAGGGCTCGGGGGCAACGCCGAGTTCGCGATGGGCGGTCTTCGAGCGATTACGGTCGAAGCCATGTTTAAGGCATGTGACGTATGTGGATGTGTGACGAATGTTTGATGCTGGATTAAGATTGGAGCGGCAAAAACTTGCAGGTGAATTGTGACCTTGCTGGCTTTCGGGAGGAGTGCGCGTATGCCAGGACTTGGGACGTTGGTAAACGTCGCTGCCATAGTTGTGGCGGGGTTGTTGGGTGTTGGCGCAAGAGGGTTTCTTAATGAGCGATTGCAGGAAGGCCTGGAGAAGGCCTCGGGAATATGCGTCGTTTTTATTGGGGCGGCAGGCGCGATGGAGGGAATGCTCAAGGTAAGCGGCAATGCGATCGTATCGGGAAAGGCGCTGTTTGTGGTTGCGAGCATCGTGGTGGGCACACTCGTTGGAGAGCTGCTGGATATCGACGCGTTGGTGCGGCGCTTTGGCGCGTGGCTCAAAAAGAAGACAGGAAACGCGAACGATCGATCGTTTGTGGACGCCTTCGTAACGGCGTCGATAACGGTGAGCGTGGGTGCCATGGCAGTGGTGGGGGCCGTGCAGGATGGCATGTTGGGCGATATATCAATCCTTTGCACGAAGGCCATTCTCGACTTTGTGATCATACTGGTGATGACTTGCTCCTTGGGACGTGGCTGCGCCTTTTCGGCAATACCTGTGGCCGCTCTTCAAGGCGGCGTCACCGCGCTTTCCCTATTCATCAAACCGTTTATGACCGACGCTGCGCTTTTGGGTCTTTCTACTGTTGGCAGCATTTTGATTTTTTGCGTTGGTGTAAATCTGGTATGGGGGAGCGGGTTGCGAGTGGCAAACATGTTGCCAGCCATCCTTGTGGCACCTCTGCTGACCTTTTTGCCCGTCGCGTGGTAAGGCGTGTTTACAACCTATAAACGATTCACAGTCGATGTCGTAAAAAGTTGTCGGTGGTTTTGCATGGCACTGGCCTCGGAAGAGCTTTTCGCAAACACGCCACCCGTTCGCCTGTTCCTTACGGCCGCGATTCCAGGCGCTCTGGGAATGCTCATCTCGTCGTTGTACGGACTCATGGACGGCATTCTGGTGGGGCAATGCATTGGCGAGACGGCGTTTGCCGCAATAAACCTTGCCATGCCGTTTGTCATTATAAACTTCGCCTTTGGGGATCTTATTGGCGTTGGGTCTGCCTCTCTGCCGTGCTCATTGCGCTGATGCTTGGCTTTGGCGAGTGGGTCGTGCTCGTGTTCGTGCCCAATGCGGATGAGGCCTTTATGGCGGAGGCAATGGGCGCCCTGAGAATTTTCTCCCTTTCGTTCTTGGTTCGTTGGCTGCCATTTGCCACGCAAGCCTACATGATGGCGGTAGAGCAGGCGCGCGCTGCCTCCATCGTGTCGGTGGGGCAAGCTCTGGTGATTCCCCTTTTGGTGGTTGCCGCGCTTTGGCCGCTTGGGCTCACCGGTCTTTGGCTCAACATGCCCGTGTCGGCGGGATTGGCGGCAATCTTGTCGTGTGGTGTGCTGGTGGTGTTTCGTCGCACGGTACGTGAACGTATGGAGCGTGCGTAGGACGATGGTGTCGAAGCGAGCCTAGTGTGCAAGCAGTGTGTTTATGAGGACTTGGCAGGCAACGCTGTCGGGTGCCTGACGTGGAAGGCTGTGGCCCACGTTGGGCACCACAACCAGTCGCGCTCCTGGTATGGCGCCTGCGATTGCCCTTGTCTCTTCCTGTGTTATGCAGTCGTGCTCGCCCACAAGCACGCAGGCAGGGCAGGCAATGGAAGCGAGGGAGACGGCATCGATGTTGGGCTCGTCGATCATGAGCTGCAAAAGCTCTGCGGAGCGATGAGCGTCTGCGGCCGAGGGAAGAAGCGAAAGGTCGATCTCCTCTGGCACGTCGCTGCCGAGCGTCCACTGCTCCCACCTGTGGTTTGCGGCAACTGAGCCTTCCATGTCCCATTCGTCCACCACGCCCTCGGGTGTGAGGTTGGCGCCGCCCGCAACGATGGAGAGCGTGCGGTTTGCGTGGTCGCGGGCAAGAAGCAGCGCCTCTATGCCACCGTCGGAGTGACCCACAACGTGTGCGGCCGTAACGCCAAGCGCGTCGAGGACTGTGACGGCATCCGCTGCCATGAGCTCATAGGTAAGGGGAGCTGACCCACGCGTGGATTGTCCCTGCGCGCGTGAGTCAAAAGCGATGACGCCGAGGCCCGCCGACGAAAGGCGATCGATGACCTTTACGAATGTGGCATGTGAGCCGCCGTTGCCGTGGAGGGCAAGCACGGGGTCGGATGCGAGTAGTTCGCGCAGGCTCTTGTCTTCGGGGCCGTATACGAATGCCGCCAGCGAGGCGCCGTCTGGGGTGTCGATCCGTTGCGCATAGCGCACAGGCGTGGTGGGACGTGCATACGAGCTATGGCCGTAGGGTGCGGGGGGAATCGGCTGCATGGTCTTCTCCTGTCTGGAAAAGCTGACAAGGGGACAGGTCACTTGTCAGCTTTTGTCAGTTTTTACTTGCCTTTCTTGATCTGGCTCTGGTGCTTTTCGAAGAAGTCGAAGCGAGGGGGGAGCGCGACGATCGCATGCTCCTCGGGCGTTTGGCCCGCAAGAGCGGCGAGCTCGCGCGGTCCGTCGAAAGCATGCTCCCAGCTAAAGAACACGTCCGCATCGAACGCCATGTGCTCACAGATCTTCTGACAGCCCCAGGGCGCAGCAGCGTGCATGAGCAGCGTGAGCGTTCGCAGGGCCACGAAGGCGTCTGCCAGCGCCTGGTCGTAGGCGACGTCGTCGCCCTTTGCTGCTTTGCTGGCATCGCCCCAGCGCTTGTTTGCGGCGCGACCGAACTCCTCGGCCACCGCAAGGGCACCATGCGCGTCAAACTCATAGGCGCGACGCTCGAATGCGAGCGTGGCAGCGCGTGCCTCCTCGATGGCGTCCGCGTGCGGCTCGGCCACGGGCAGGTGCCCTTTACACGCATTTGCCGCGCCGTAGAAGCAGCTACGTGCGAGGCGGTTGAAGATGTTGGAAAGAAAAGCGCTCTCCTTGAGGGCAGGATCGGCAACGCGGGGGTCGTCCTTAACCAGGACCTCCTCGCCTGTCTTCTTGTTCTTATGGCTCACGCTCGTGTCGAAGGCTTTGGGCGCAAAGCTCACGGCCTTCTGGTCCAGACCTAAGTTGAGCCAGTGGGAACGCAGCTGCTCGGGAGTATAGTGCTCAAGCAGCTCCGCTGCCATGGGAGGGGCGATCTTTCCCGAGCTCGAAGCCTTCTTGTTCATGAACAGGATGTGGTGGTTCGCAATGGGCGTGTCTTGGAACAGGCCCCAATCCAGCGCCTCCCACATTGCCGGTTGCGCCACGCAGTAGAAGTAGATGTTGTCTTGGCCGATGAACTGATAGACCCTGGCGTCGTCCGCACACCACCAGTCATGCCAGTCGGTTGAGCTGTAGCGGCCCTCTTCGGCGACGGCGAGGGCCGTCTGTGTGAACGAGATGGGTGCCCAGAGGCTTTCGGGCCAGCACCACACCGTGAGGTCGTGCGTGCCCTCCAGATCGGGAGCGGGCACGCCCCAACTAATGTTGCCGGTAATGCGGAAGGGGAGGAGCGTCTTACCCGTACGGAAGCGCACGCCCGCGCCGTCGAGCACCGTACGTGCGGTGTCGCGGTCGCGCCAGTCCTCGAACTCCACCGAGAAGCTCTGCTGGTTGCCCGTGGCCTCGTGCAGCGTATGGGCAGGCAGGTCTGCTGCTACGGCATCGAACGCCTCGCGGAACTTGTTCTGTACGTAGATGACGGGCGCCGCCAACGACTCGCGCACGGTTTTGGTGACCACTGCGCGCACCTGCGGATCTGCGTCCCACTCGTCCATGAGTGCGTCTAGCTCCTCGCGGAAGGCGGGCAGGTCGAAGTACCAGTTGTCCACGGGTCGCAGCTCGGGAGTGGTGCCGGTGAGCTGCGAGACCGGGGCGATGAGTTCCTCAGGATCGAACTGGTGGCCAAGGTCGCATTCGTCCGCATAGGCCTTCTCGCTCTTGCAGCCGCGCACGGGGCAGCGACCCTGTACCTGACGGCCATTGAGGAACTGACCTGCCTCCACGTCGTAGAACTGACGCGTGGAGAGCTTGAGCAGATGGCCCTTCTCGTGGAGGCGACGAATCAGCTCGTCGGTGAGCTTGGCATGAAACGAGGCGGCTGGCTCAAAGCCCGATCCGGCATAGAGGTCGAGCGAGATGCCGTAGGCGTCGAGTGCCGACTTCTGCGCCTCGTGGTTCTCGCGCACGTAGTCGATTATCGATCCCTCGTATCCTGCTTCCTGACGCTTGCGGTATCCCTCCATGATGGGAGACCCGTAGCAATCGGTTCCCGATACGAACAGCACGTTCTCCTTGCCAATGCGATCGCGCAGGAATCGCGCGAAGAAGTCTGCGGGGACGAACACGCCGCCGATGTGGCCGAAATGTAGGTTCTTGTTGCCATAGGGCATGCCGCCGGTAATGACCGCGCGGGCAGGGAAGGTGGGACGGGACTCAGAGGCCATGGTTCTCCTCTCGTGGCTCTTTTGTTTGCGTGCGTGATTATCCCACAAACGGGCGCGCAACGTTGACGGGAGGGTGCCTTGAGTTGCTGGTGGATGGGATGGTGCAAAAGGTGACAGTCCCCAAGCTCGCAAAGAGCCAACCCGGGGACTGTCCCTTAGTTCGCGCCCTATGCGAACTTGGGGACCGTCCTCGGGCGGGCTCTGCCGTAGCACAGACTTGGCGACTCCAAATGACGCAGCGTTGGGCCCTATTGCTTGGCGTACGTCTCCATATCCAACGCATCCTGCTTTCTGGCGACGATCACGCTCGCGACGACGTCTCCAAGGCAGTTACCTACGGTCCGGAACATGCCGACCAGGGCGTCGATGCCCATAACCAGGCCAATCGCCTCAACGGGGACGTTCATCTGGGCGAGCAGGACCGACAGGCATATGAGCCCGGAACCCGGAATTCCAGGCGCCCCCATGGACAGCACGATGATGGAGACGATCATGGCCGCTATGGTGGCTCCAGATAGCTGCACGTCGTAGGCTTGCGCCAAAGCAAGGGCAAATACAGCGAGGTGAATGCAGGTGCCGTCCATGTTAAGTGTCGCACCCAGCGGAATGGACAGGCTGTAGATCTTCCTATCGATTCCCATCTTCTCGCATGCCTTCATGTTGATAGGTATTGACGCATTGGACGACGCCATGGAAAACACCTGCAGCATCACCGGTGCGTACTTCTTTAGGAACGGCACGGGACTCACCCTTCCGAGGATGAGCACCATCAGGCAGTACAGCACCGTCATCGCGGCCAACCCGAACAGGAACGTGCCAAATATCCCGAGGACGGAGCGGATGGTATCTACGCCCATGGACAGCATCATGGAGCATATGGCGCAGAACACCGCCACGGGCATGATCTTTATGATGAGGGTAGTCATCTTCAGGAACAGCTCGTTAAACGCTTCGAAGAGGTCCTTTACCATGTCCGAGTATTTGCCGATAAGACCTGCTGCAATGCCGCAGAGTACCGCCAAAAAGATGAGCTGAAGCATGTTCGAGTCAATGAACGCCTTCAGGAAATTGGTCGGGACGACGTTGACGATCATGTCCTTGATCGACACGTCCATCTTCTGGGACGTGATGGAGGTCGCATCTGCCACCATCTGCCCTGCGTTTAGCTGGTGGCCAGGCTTAAACAGATAGAAGGAGGCGATTCCGACCGCGACGGCGGCGCATGTCGTGACCAAAAACATCACGATCACCCGACCGCCCACTCGCCCGAGTTCGGACAGGTCCGAAAAGCGAACGATACAGGATACGATGGAGAAGAACACTACCGGCGCCACGATCATCTTCAAGGCGTTCATGTACATCGTCTTTATTGGCACGAGCACGTTCTCGTCCAAGAAGGAGCTTGTCTCGCCTGGCGCAAAAGACGAGAGGAGCAGACCGACCGCGACTCCCAGGATCATTGCTCCCAAGGTTTGGTACAGGAACGCGTTCTTGGAGCGGACGACGGTCATCCGTATTTGGTTGACGCCGTTCTTGTGGTGGTACTTGAGGTCGTCTGTATAGGACGTGAGCATGAGGTTTCTTAGCATCTCTTGGGCGTTGCTGGATGCCTCGTCTTCGAGGGAGTCTGCCAAGTCCACCGTCTCTGTAAGGCTGTACTCCTCTCCTTCGGAAGAAAGCTCTATGGTGGCTTTGCCCAGAAACGCCTTCACCCAAATGCGGATGTCGCTTGTCGGATTCGCGTGTGCGGCGAGGCTCCCCACAGATTCTTCCACGATAAGCTCAGCACGAAGCAGCGCCTTCTTCTTTACGCCATATTCGCTGAGAAAATCTTCCACGAACTCAATGGCCTCGTTTACGCCAGCAGCGTCTGCCTGAACGACTTTCTTCTCCGTCACTGTGCAATCCTCTCCGTAACGCTCACAAGCTTTCGCTGTGTGTCACTCGGGGCAGTCCCCAAATACACGGTTTTGTTTCGAACGTGATTATCCCACAAACACGTGCGCCCATGACGCGGTTGTGGCCCGAGGTGGCCGACCGGCATGGGGCAGCGCCAGTGTGGAACCGTACGCATCCACAAAGTCTGTAGCCGCCGGGACAAAGTCTGTAGCCGCCGGGACAAAGTCTGTAGCCCTCTCGATAAAGTCTGTAGACATTCGAAGGATACTCAAAACATACAAGCCTATGACCTGCGGAAACAATGAGGTGGCTGAGCTGAGCCTACAGACTTTACGTGCGGCTCTACAGACTTTAGAAGAAAGATTACAGACTTTGCGTGGGGGATTACAGACTTTGCGTGGGGGATTACAGACTTTGCGTGGGGGATTACAGACTTTGTAGGCGAGGGCTACAGACTTTGCGTGGGGCTTTCGTAGAGGCTGGCGCGTTCTGCTACCATGCCGTCCCATGAGAAGACTGGTAGACATAGACCTCATGGACGACGAGCAGCTGCAGGCGCAGATGACGGCGCACAGCATGTGGATTTTGCTCGCAGGCGTGCTTCTGGGTGTTCTGGCCGCAGTGGTGCTGCCACATGAGGAAATATCTCTTCTTTGGCTCGCCCTTCTTGTGGGCATGAGCGTGGCGGCGTTGCCCATCCATGAGTTGGTACATGCGCTGGCCTTCAAGCTGCTCTCTGGGTTTTCGGCCAAGATCTCATTTGGCTTCAAGAGTGGGATGCTCTACACCTGTGCTGCGGGTACGATGCTTCCGCGCGGTCGATTTTGCGCGGTATTGCTAGCACCCTCGGTGGTGGTGACAAGTGCGTTGTTTGCTTGTGCGGTCGCCTTGGGGATGCCTCTCTTGGGCTGGTTTCTGGCGGTGGCTCATCTGGCCGGTTGTACCGGCGACTTTGGCTACGTGCGCATTATTGCCAATGAGCCTCGTTCGAATCTGGTGCAGGACACAGATCGGGGCATAGCGCTCTTCTACGACGAATAGCTCGCCTATTCCTTCCCCTCGGAATTCTCCGCAATCAGATCCTCGACGGTAATGCCCTCCAAATAGGAACGCGTGATCTTATCGAGGCCACTCCAAAGGCGGAGCGCCTTGCATTCCTGAGCCCGTTCGCAAGGCGCAGCGCCCCTCTCCAGACAAGCGACCGAGGCAAGCGACCCCTCTGCCGCGCGTATGACTTCGAACGCGGTTATGTCCTTTGCTGGCCGAGCCAATGCGTACCCACCGCCCCTTCCGCCTCTGCCTGCGAGCAATCCTGCCTCGACGAGACTCTTCGCGATGCGCTGAAGGTACTTCTCGGACATGTCTTGTCGTCTTGCCACGTCGCCCAATGGTACTCGGGCATTCCTGCCTTGCTCCGCAATGTCTGTGATTACGCGAATGGCGTATCGCCCCTTGGTGGAAATCATGAACCCTCCTCCGTCTCCTTGTAATCGATAATACCAATAACTAGGTATAAGTTAATTCTGATTGACCTACCAAAATGGTAGGTCTATTGTTTTCGTTGCACGGCCCAAGAAACAGACTAGCTCCCTAACGGCAATTATCAAAAAAGAAAAAAGGAGACGAACATGAGCGATTACAAATTTGAGACCCTGCAGCTTCACGTTGGGCAGGAGCAGGCCGACGTTGCAACCGATTCGCGTGCGGTTCCCATCTACCAAACCACCTCGTATGTGTTCCACAACTCCGAGCATGCCGCGGCACGCTTTGGCCTTACGGACGCTGGCAACATCTACGGTCGCCTCACCAATTCCACGCAGGACGTGCTGGAAAAACGCATTGCCGCGCTTGAGGGTGGCGTGGCCGCACTGGCCACGGCGAGCGGCGCCTCTGCCATCACTTACGCCATCCAGGCTCTGGCGCAGGCAGGGGAGCACATCGTGGCCCAAAAGACCATCTATGGCGGGAGTTTCAACCTTTTGGCACACACCCTGCCGCTCTATGGCATACAGACCTCGTTTGTGGACATCCATAATCTGGACGAGGTGAAGGCGGCCATAACGCCCAAGACAAAGGCACTCTTCATCGAGACGCTGGGCAATCCAAACAGCGACATCCCTGACATCGACGCGTTGGCAAGCATCGCGCACGAGCACAGCATTCCGCTGGTAATCGACAATACCTTTGCCACCCCGTACCTCTTGCGCCCCATCGAGCACGGCGCCGACGTGGTGATCCACTCTGCGACAAAGTTCATCGGCGGCCATGGCACGACGTTGGGCGGCGTGATTGTGGACTCGGGCAAGTTCGACTGGCGTGCGGCAGGGAAGTACGCGCCCATAGCCGAAGCCAACCCAAGCTATCACGGCGTTTCGTTCGTGGATGCGGCGGGTCCAGCCGCGTTCGTGACCTACATTCGCGCCATTCTTCTGCGCGACACTGGTGCCTGTATTTCACCGTTCAACGCATTCCTGCTGCTCCAGGGCGTAGAGACCCTCTCGCTGCGCCTTGAGCGCCACTCCCAAAACACCGCCAAGGTCGTGGAGTACTTGTCCAAGCATCCTCAGGTGGCAAGCGTCAACCATCCCTCCCTGGCCGACCATCCCGACCATGAGCTGTATCAGCGCTTCTTCCCCAATGGCGGCGGCTCGATATTCACCTTCGAGATCAAGGGCGGCAAGGAAGCGGCGTTTGCCTTCATAGACGAGCTCAAGATCTTCTCGCTGCTCGCAAATGTGGCAGACGTGAAGAGCCTCGTAATACACCCTGCGACCACTACGCATTCGCAGCTCTCGGACGCCGAGCTGGCGGCCGCCGGCATTACCCCGGGCACCATTCGTCTCTCCATTGGCACCGAGCATATCGACGACATCCTGGCCGATCTCGATCGAGGCTTTGCCGCGGCTAGTGCCGTATAGCAAGACAGGGGAGTAAGACTCAGGACTTGCTGCACAGAATCGGACATCTGGACCTCCTCTCTCCTGCCAGATGTCCGATTTTGTGCGCAGTTGTAGAAGTGCAATTGGGGAAGGGACCTCATAACGTCCGATTTTGTCGGCAGCCTTACCGATGCCCATAGAATCGAACATGTTGGTTTTGGAATTGCCACTAAGACTCCGATCCCCACGCGTGCGTAAGAAGAGGGTGAACCTTGGCGCACATGGGTCTTGGGGAATGCGGGCATTTGCGCTACAGTTACATGGTTGAATCTGGCGACTCGAGGAGAGACTCATGAACGTATGCTGCCTAGACATGGAAGGTGTGCTCGTACCCGAAATCTGGATTGCCTTTAGTGAGGCCTCGGGCATTCCCGAACTTAGGCGTACCACGCGAGACGAACCCGACTACAACAAGCTCATGCAGTTTAGGATGGATATCCTACGTGAGCATGGGTTGGGGCTCAAGCAGATCCAGGACGTGATCGCCACCATCGATCCATTGCCCGGCGCCAAGGAGTTCTTGGACGAGCTTCGTACGCTGAGTCAGGTGATCATAATCTCCGACACGTTTGAGGAGTTTGCCAAACCGCTGATGGCAAAGCTCGGATGGCCCACGCTGTTTTGCAACGCGCTTACCATAGGCGCGGATAACATGGTGGAGGGCGTTCGCATGCGCTGTCCCGAGTCAAAGCTCACTACGGTTCGTGCGCTGCAGACCATGGGGTTCGAGACGATCGCCACAGGCGACTCCTTCAATGATCTTGCCATGATTCGCGCAAGCAAGGCAGGCTTCCTCTTCCGCAGCACCGATGCCATACGGGAAAGCAACCCTGACTTGCCTGCGTACGAGGAGTTCGACGACTTGCTGGCTGCATTCAAACGGGCGCTGGGGGAGTAGCGTATTCATGGCTACCCCGCTTTTGTTGCACGCTTGCTGCGGGCCATGCTCGCTTGAGCCCGTGAGACTCTTGCGCGAGGAGGGGTTCGAACCAACCATCTGTTGGACGAATCCCAACATCCAACCCGTGTCCGAGCACGATCTGCGGCTTCGCACCCTGCGTGCGTGGGCGGAGGACGTGGCGCACGTGGACGTTATTGTTGCCTCGGACGATCGCGAAGCGTGGGAACGGGGTGTCGCACCGGCGGCGTTCGATCGAGAGCGACGGTGTAAGGCCTGCTATGCCTTGCGCCTGTCCGAAAGCTGTCGCATAGCGCGCGAGCACGGGTTCGGGCATATCTCGACGACGCTTGCGGTGTCTCCCTATCAGCTCTACGACACCTGCGCGGACCTGCTCGAAAAACTCGCTCGCCAGAATGGACTCGTCCCGGTGGTACGCGACTTCAGGCCCTATTATCCCAAGGCAACACGTGAGTCGCGTGAGCTGGGCATGTATAGGCAAAACTACTGCGGCTGTCGCTTTAGTGCGGCAGAGGCGGCCATAGAACGGCATGAGGCCCGCGATGCGCGCAAGGCGGCAAAGAGGGCCAAGCGGAGTGCGTAGGGGGCAATGCGCCTCAAAGGAGGAACAACATGCGTACCGATGACTTTGACTACGACCTTCCCGACGAGCTCATAGCCCAAGCGCCAGCGGAACCTCGAGACAGCTGCAGGCTGCTCGTGCTCAGCCGAAGCGACGGCTCGATTGAGCACAGGCGCTTTACGGACGTGGGCGAGTACCTGCAGCCCGGCGATCTTTTGGTTGCCAACAAAACTCGCGTGCTTCCAGCGCGTTTGGTGGGCCGCAAGCCAACCGGCGCCGTGTGCGAGACGCTTCTGCTGCGCCGCAGAGAAGACCTTGATGCGTTGGGAGGCACATGGGAGTGCCTGGTGCATCCTGGCAAACGCTTGCGCGTGGGAGCCATGATTGAGTATCGCGCTGGCGGCTTGCATGCTCCCGAATCGGCGCCCGTAGTCCTCACGGGAGAGATAGTGGACTTTGTTGAAGGCAGTCGCGGGGGACGCTTGGTGAGGTTTTGTCCGCAGGGGGAGCGTACACTCGACGAGGCGATACACGCGGTGGGTAACGTGCCCCTTCCGCCCTATATTACCGACTACAAGGGCGATCCCGAGAAATACCAAACGGTATACGCCATGCAGGAAGAGCACTCTGCGGCAGCGCCTACGGCAGGCCTGCACTTTACCCCTCAGCTCATGGAGTCGCTCAAGGCGGCGGGAGTCAAATGGGCTGAGGTGGAGCTGGAGGTCGGCATCGATACCTTCCGGCTCGTAGAGGAGGACGACCCTTCGCAGCACGTGATTCACACCGAGCGCTACCATGTGGGCCAGGATGTGGTGGACGCGGTGAGGGAGACCAAGGAGGCGGGCCATCGCGTGGTGGCCGTGGGCACCACGAGCGTACGCTCGCTCGAGAGTGCCTGGGACGAATCCAAGGACGCCATGGTTGCGCGCGAGAACGCCACCACGAACCTCTTTCTCATGCCTGGATCGAAGTTTCATGTGGTGGACGCGATGATTACGAACTTCCATGTGCCGCGCTCGACCCTTATGATGCTCGTCTCGGCCTTCGCCACGCGCGAGCAGATTATGGCTGCCTACCAAGAGGCCATTGCCAAGCGCTATCGCATGCTTTCGTTTGGCGATGCCATGCTCATCATGTGATTTGCTGTGCTTGTACAATGCTGCGCTGCACCGGGCTGGCGAGGGACGAGACGGGACGAGCTCCGCGCGCGCAGTTCGCGCAGTGAAAGCCGAGGTGAGATGGAAGTATCCGCGCGCAGTTCGTGCAGTGAAAGCCGAGGGGGAGATGGAAGTATCCGTGCGCAGTTCGCGAAGCGCTGTTTGAGCACGGAGACTTCCATCTCCCCCTCGGCGTGCGAAGCGCTGTTTGAGCACGGGGACTTCCATCTCCCCCTCGGCGTGCGAAGCGCTGTTTGAGCCCGCCTACTTTGGCCTAAGCGCGAAGAACCATATGAGTGCGATTATCACGAGCAGCAGGATAACGACGATTACGATAACGATTGCGCGTGAGCTTCGCGTATCGCGCCTGAGCTCGCGCTCGATCTCGGCGAGCTCGTCCAGCTCTTCGCGGGCAGCTGCCAGATCGTCCTCCTCGTGGGAAATGCGTTCGCGTAGGCCCTGCGTCGTTTCGGGGTGCGCGTGTATCTCGTTGGCCTCATCGAGGATGTCCTGTGCCTCATCGGCCCTATCAAGCGCGGCATCGCGTGTTTTGCGTAGGTTGCGCACCTTTGTCTCGCATGCCTTGATGGCGTCCTCTTTGGCCTTTTCCTTGGCCTGCGCGTTTTTGTAGAGGCCGTCGTATTCGTCTTTGTGCTCCGTGGCTTTTTGCTTCGCCTCGTTAGCAGCTCTCTCGGCCGTGTTGAGCTCCTTCTGAAGCGTCCACAGAGTCTGTTGTGCCTGATCTACTGAGTCCTGCGCCTCCTGGGTCGTTTGCGTGACTTCCGCACGTGCCGTGGCGAGATGCTTTTGTTCGGACTCAGTTTCGCCTTGGACTTTCGCAAGCGCGGACGGAGACGCCGTGGGGTCATTCTGGAGCGTGGCGAGCTCATCCTGTACGGCGCTCAGGCGTCCCTTAGCATTGTCGACTGCACGATTTGCGGAGTCGATGCGTTGCTGGCGTCGCTTTGTGGCATTGTTGACGGCGGTCTCTGCGTTGCGCACGGACCTTCTCACGTCGGCAAGCGCCTTTGCCGCATCGTCAGAGCGGCCGCGAGAGCTCTCCATGAGATTGCGATAGGGCCTTAGCTCCTGCTCGTGACGCTCCCGCATCTGCGCAAGCTCGTCCTTTAGGGAATCCACTTTGGCCTCTTGCTGGGCGATCTGGGCTTTCGCCTGTTCCGCCTCGCGCTTTGCCGTCTTGATTTCAGATCTTTGGGTAGACACAATATCGTCGTAGTTGCGCTCGACTTCCCTGCGATGCGTCATGAGCTCGCGGTCTTCCTTAAGCCCACGCTCAATGTCGCGAACGTCTGCCTGAGCGTCAGCTCGTTGCTTTGCGGCGCGACGTACGTCACGCAACGCATGCACGCCGCCCGCGAACGACTTGCCCGCTCCAGCTGCGGCGCGCTTTGACGCCTTGCCTGCCTTGGAGAGAGCCGAATCCGACGGGCCTTTGCCCCTTGCGGCCTTTTTGGAGCCGTGAGCGAGGTCTTTGTCGCGCTTGCTCGCATTCGTGTTTTTCTCGGCGTCACGCTGCCTCTCCATTACCTGTGCCTCCTGTTGTTCACAATCGCACCAAACTCAAAGACGGTAGAACTTAACCATACCAAGATTTGCCGTATACGGTGTTAAATGATGCGCTCAACGAACAAGATTCGCAACTCGGCGAGAAGAGCGCGCAAAAATCCTCTGTTTGTGTTAGTGTTCATCCAGTGTAATGCGAGAGTTGGTTCAAAGGGAGCCGCCTCGCGTCGTCCGTAAGCGAGTCGAAGGAGCTTAAAAAATGGTTTCTAAGCAGACGTCCATCATCAACGCCACTGGCCTGCACGCCCGCCCCGCTTCTGTCTTCGTCACCGAGGCCAAGAAGTACGAGAGCACCGTCACCATCAAGGATGTCGACAAGGGTTCCGCTCCTGTTAACGCCAAGTCCATCATGATGATCCTGGCTGCTGGCATGGGCTCCGGCACCAAGGTTGAGATCGCGTGCGACGGTCCCGACGAGCAGGCCGCACTCGACGCTCTCATCGCCCTCGTAGACAGCGGCTTTGGTGAGTAAGTCTCCACAGTCTCAAACAGATTCGTTTGAACAGGATGCCCGGCACTCTCGCAGTGCTGGGCTTCTCTTGTTCGACCTGGACGACACGATCGTGCAAGCGGGGTCATACGTTTCGCAGCGTGTGCTCCATGCACTTGAGCAAGCTCATGCCGCAGGCTATGTGCTCTCTGTTGCCTCGGGACGTGCCCTCTGCTCAGTTCACAAGGAAGTGCTCAAAAGCGGTGTTATGGACTATGCCGTATGTGCAAACGGCTCGACCGTGACGCGCCTCGAGGATGGGAGGGCCCTCTGCCACCAACCGTTGTCACAGAAGGACTGCTTGGAATGCCATGAGATGCTGTTGCCCTATGGCGCGGCATGGAACGCCTTCTTGGACGACATGGCCCTGTTTGAGTGGAAAGGTGCCTCGTACATGCTCACGGGGCGCACTGGCGCCCTCGCTCGCACCAGACGCTACGACGCGGGGCGAAAGAACGCCCTCCGTGGGATGGCTCGTACCATGCGTCGCGGCATGCGCTATGTGCGCCTTTCTCTTACCAACAAGGGACACAGGCAGGTGCGGTCGGTCCTTCCGTATCTAAAGAGAGCCGAGGGTGGCGTGGACAAGATGGGATGCACCATACCAAGCCCCTCCGATTGCCAAGAGGCGGCTCGGCTGCTTTTGCGCGACGGGAGATTCGAAGTCGTTCGCATGGGGCAGACAGAGCTCGAAATAACCGCTCGCGGCGTTACCAAGGGCGCGGGCGTGCGCAAGCTCATTGATTATCTGAATCTACGCAAGGATGACTCCGTGGCATTTGGTGACGGCGCGAATGACCTGCCAATGGCCTCCGCCGTCGGATGCTTCGTTGCCATGGGCAACGCAGAGGATGCGGTAAAGGCGCAGGCGGATAGCGTCTGCCCCTCTGTCGCAGCGGATGGCGTGGCCGTGTGGATCGAGCAGCAACTGCTATAGCCCACATGAGCACGGCTCGCACCCCCGCGCCGGTGCGTATGCGGCTCCGCGCTCGCTTCGCTCGCTCACTTCGTGAGTCGCCACATGCGCACCGGCGCGGGGGTGCGAGCCGTGCTCATGTGATGCTCTGGCGTGCGGGGACCTTCATGAGAGAACATGCAGCCGGCTGGCTTATACTGGTTGCTAGATAACCGCAAAAGCAAGGAAGCCACATGTTCGAATATGAAATTCTTGCCGAAGACCCCACCACGCACGCGCGTGCGGGCGTCTTTCACACTCCACATGGCGACGTTCCCACCCCTATCTTCATGCCTGTGGGAACAAAGGCAACGGTCAAGGGAATCTTGCCAGCCTCGCTTCATGAGGTAGGGACAAAGATCCTTTTGGCCAACACATATCACCTTAGCATGCGGCCGGGAGCCGAGCTCGTGGCCGAGGCAGGCGGGCTTCATGAGTTCATGCGCTGGGATGGGCCGATCCTCACCGACTCAGGTGGATTCCAGGTGTTCAGCTTGAGCGAGCACTTCAAGCTCTCCGATGACGGCGTGAGCTTTCATGCGGTGGACTATGGTGGCGAGAAGGTCGTTTGGACGCCCGAGGAGAACATGCGCATCGCACAGCTCCTCGGCGCCGACATTTGCATGCAGCTCGACCAATGTCCTGGCTATCCATCCCCCCGTGCCTTTGTGGAGCGTGCCGTGGAGCTCTCGAGCAAATGGGCAGAGCGATGCTGGGCAGCGCATACGCGTGAGGACCAGGCGCTCTTTGGCATCGTGCAAGGTGGCATGGACCTCGATTTGCGCTTGCGGTCGTTGCGCCATCTGGAGCAGATGGCAGACTTTCCCGGCTATGGCATCGGCGGCTATTCCGTGGGAGAAGATCACGAAACCATGTTCCAGACGCTCGCGCCGCTGGTGTCGGAGCATATGCCCAAGCAAAAGCCTCGCTATCTAATGGGAGTGGGCAACCCAACGACGCTTGTGCGCGGCGTTGCCTGTGGCATCGACATGTTCGATTGCGTTTTGCCTACGCGAACTGCCAGAATGGGAACTGCGTTCTCCAACGAGGGACGTCTGAACCTCAAGAACGCCCGCTTCAAACACGAGCATCGGCCGATTGACGAGGGCTGTTCGTGTCCGGCGTGCTCAAAGGGGTTTACACGCGCCTACATCCATCATCTGGTGCGCCAGCGCGAGATGTCGGGAGCCATCTTGCTCTCTCTCCATAACATTCATTACCTACTTGACCTCATGCGACGTGCGCGCGAGGCAATAATGGAAGGAACGTACGGTGCGTTTGTGGGCGACTGGGAAACAAGTGCCGCCGTCAACGACTTCTGAGACGCGCGTCGTTGTGGTAGAATCCTTCAGATTACTCGTATGCGAAACATACTGATGAAAGTGAGATTCACGTATGGCCCGGCAAGAAAAAACATCGGAGCCCAAAACGGGCGTAGCAGGCTGGAACGAGAGCACGGGTGCAGGCGGCGGTAGGCCTACTCGCGGCTCGCGTCGCAACAAGCTCGTGATTGAGCGCCGAAGCAGGATTGCGTCGCTCATCGCGCTATTGATAGTCTGCGTTGCGTGCGTCGTATGCTTCTGGCCCATAAAGGACACCATAACTCGTGGCCTCTGGCTAAAAGAGGGTGTTGAGGTCGTTACGACGGTGACTACCAACGACGGAGGCAAGCCGAGCGCGGACGAGCTCAACAAAGCCGCCGCGGCCATTCGCGAACGTCTTGGTGCGACGGGAATCTCGGAGTTCTCGGTGTATCAGAAGGGCGATGACTCCATAGCCATCGACCTCGCCAAGAGCGAGGATGCGTCGGTTATTGCCAAGATCGTTGGTGGATCCGGTGGCGTGCAGTTCGTACGTTCGGACGAGCTGGGCGATGCCGACGCGCTTATGATGCTCAATGCCGGTGGAAAGGCAGTTCCCGTTGCGAGGGATACCTACAAGTCGTTTATGGACGGCTCATCGGTGTCTTCGGCGAATGTGATTGATGCGGGAAACGGATCACATGCCGTGGAGATCGTCTTCAGCGAAGAGGGAGGAAAGACCTTTGCCGAGGTTACCAAGGAATTGGCAAAGGATACCGGAAGCATTGCCATCATCGTTGGCGATTGCGTGGTGTCGGCCCCGTCGGTGAGCGAGGAAATCTCTGGTGGCAAAGTGTACATTTCCGGTGACTTTAGCGCGGCAGAGGCTGGTGCCATAAAGGCGGCACTTAAGTCTGAGCCCTTGAACCTGAAGTTCTCGTTCGGGAAAGCCACAGAAATCGGACCGATGATTACCAAAAACGGTCTCTGGGCCCTCTCCATTGGCGCGATTGTGGCACTGGTGGCATTCGCCGTGCTGTCGTTCGTGCGCATTGGCAAGCTGGCTGTCGTACCCTCAGTTGGTATGGTTGTCTTCTCGGTGTGCATGCTCGGCATTATGGCGCTCATGTCGCGCGTGCACATGTTCACGCTTACCATTCCAGGCGTCGGCGCCGGAATTTGCCTGGCCTTGGTTACGGCATTTGCGCTATGGACGCTAACAACGTACTTCAAAGGGCGCGTCGAGCAAGGCAAGAGCATACGTGGTGCAGCGACTTCGGCCCCGCGTGACGCGTTGCGTCCTTTGGGTGTGCCCAGCGTCGTTGTGGGGGTGGCCTCCATCGTGTTCCTGTTCCTTCCCATCCCCGCGTTGCGCGAGTTTGGCTTGGTTGCCATATTTGGGATTATCTGCGGCCTTGTGGCTGTGTTCTGGTACGGCGTCACGCTCCTCAGGCTCTTGGTGATGGGTTCGATTCAAGCCGATCCCGCGTCGTGGGGCATCCACATTGCCTCTGCCGAAAATGCCGTCGAAGAGGATTCGTTGTAGCAAGAAGGGTTGAGTAGATGTCGGGCTTGTTGGACAGCAAACGCTGGGAAATTCTTCCCTGTTCGGGGAAGGACGAGCGTTTGCTGTGCAAGGAGCTCGGCGTCTCTCCCTTGGTGGCTCGCGTCCTCTGTGCGCGTGGCGTTGGCGAGGTGGATGACGCGCGCGCGTTTCTGAATCCCTCGCTTGAGCGTGATTGGGCCGATCCTTTGGACATCCCCGGTATGGCCGATGCCGTCCAACGTGTGCAGGATGCCATAGCCAAAGGGGAGCGGATTGCCGTTTTTGGTGACTTTGACGTGGACGGTATGACTTCCACATGTCTTCTTACGTTGGGCCTTCGTGACTTTGGCGCCGATGTGCATCCCTATATTCCACACCGGTTTGGTGAGGGGTATGGTCTTTCGCGAGAAGCCCTCAATCGTGTTATTGAAGGCTGTAATCCCGACCTCATCATTACCGTGGACAATGGGATTGCCTCGGGCAAGGAAGTCACGTGGCTTAAGGCCATGGGTATCGATGTGGTGGTAACCGATCATCACGAGCCGAGCGATCACGTGCCAGAGGGAGTGCCGGTTACCGATCCCAAGCTTGAGCCCGACTGCTACTCGCGGGAGCTTGCGGGCGTGGGGGTTGCCCTTAAACTCGTATGTGAGCTGGGAAGACGTCTGGGAAAACCCGATCTATGGAAGCAATACACCGACCTTGCCGCAATGGGGACGGTCTCGGACATGATGGTTCTCCAGGGAGAGAACCGTTCGCTCGTGGCCCATGGCATCGAGCACATGCGACACTCTGCCCGTCCTGGTCTCGTTGCGCTTGCGGCAACGGCGGGAATAGACCTCTCGCAGGTCAATGCCGACGACCTGCCCTTCTCACTCATTCCTCGACTAAACGCGGCAGGTCGAATGGGCACAACCGAAACCGCGTTCGACCTGTTGATAAGCTCCGATCATGCCAAGGCCGTAGAGCTTGCCGGTGCTCTCGAACACATTAACACTCAGCGTCGGGAAACGGAGGCGGCTCTTTCGGATGACGCGCTCGGTCGCCTGGAGGGAACCTACGCCGGCGAACGCGTTATTGTGCTGGCAGGCGAGGGATGGCATGAGGGAGTAAAGGGCATTGTTGCGAGCAGGGTCGTAAACAGATATCACGTGCCGACGATCGTCTTTACCGTGACTGACGGCATCGCACGCGGTTCGGGCAGGAGCGTGGGGTCGGTGGACCTCTTCCATGCCATCGAACAGTGCTCGGATCTACTCGTGAGGTTTGGTGGCCATGCGGGCGCCGTGGGGGTTACCTGCGAAGTTAACAAGCTCGACGCGTTTCGTACGAGGCTTCAGCAGGTGATGGATCGCTTGCCCGAAGAAGACTTCGTCGACAAGGGCGAGGTAGCCGCGCTGGTTACCCTTGACGAGCTTAGCTACAACAACATCGCGGAACTCGATAGGCTACAGCCGTTTGGGCAGGGGAACAAGCGGCCCCTCTTTGGCGTGCAGGGTGTCTTTATGAAAAACCGTGCGCGGGTTGGCTATGACAACGCCCACCTGCGTTTTTTGGCTACCGATGGCGTAAGCAGCATGCCAGCTATCATGTTTCGAACGCCCAACATAGAGCGTGCCTCATCGTGCGATGGCCTGGTTGACCTTGTGGTGGATGCCATAAACGAATCATGGCAGGGAAGGACCAATCCCAAGCTCATGGTGAGCGACATCCTGTATCGGGACAGCACGAATGGTGGTTGCGGTGACGGGCTCTTCCTAGAGGAGGACTCCCGTAGCGGTAATCTTATCGAACGGGTCGCTGTGGATGGGGAGGCGCGCAATACCTGTGAGGGCATGACTGAGGCGAAGCTAACGGAGCGCATACGCGAGCATCTCATTGGCGTGAACGAGCTGCTTCCCGCCCAACGCGAGGCCTTGCAACTGCTCTCGAACGGTAAATCGACGCTCTGCGTTATGGCGACAGGTCGTGGAAAGTCCCTCATCTTCCACTTGCATGCGGCTCGCGTGGCGCTGCTGGACCGCAGGGCAAGCATCTTTGTCTATCCTCTTCGGGCGCTCGTATCGGATCAGGCCTTCCATTTGGAGGAGACCTTGGGAGGCCTAGGCCTTCGTGTTAGCGTCCTAACTGGCGAGACGCAGATGGAGGTGCGCGAACGTGCCTATGAGGACCTTCGCCGCGGGCAATTGGATGTCGTGCTGACGACGCCCGAATACCTTGCGCTGCACGCAAGATCGTTTGCCCAAAGTGGGCGCGTGGGCTTTTTGGTGGTGGACGAAGCCCATCATGCGGGTGCCCATGGTGGGAACAGGGATGCATATGCCCAGCTTGGGCGCGTTAGATCCGAATTGGGCAATCCCGTTACCCTGGCCGTAACGGCCACGGCCTCGGATGCGGTGGCAGGTGAGATATGCCAATCGCTGGGCATACGCAAAGAGGATGTGGTGGTGGACCGCACGATCCGAGAGAACCTGCGTATATCCGACCACCGCGAGCTGAGAGAGCGAGACGTGTACCTCGCGTCCATGGTCTCCTCGGGAAGCAAGACAGTGGTGTACGTCAACTCTCGCAGCCAGGCGTCTTCGATTGCGCGCGAGTTGCGTCAGAAGGTGCCCGATCTTGGCGAGAAGATCGCCTTCTACCATGCTGGGCTTTCGCGCGATGTGCGTCACAAGGTCGAAGAGGCGTTTCGCGATGCCCGCCTGAGCTGTATCGTGTGTACGAGTGCATTTGGTGAAGGCGTCAACCTTCCAAACATCCGCAACGTAGTGCTCTATCACATGCCCTTTGGCTCAACCGAGTTCAATCAAATGAGCGGCAGGGCAGGTCGCGATGGTGCCGAGGCATACATCCACCTGCTCTATGGCAAGCGCGATGCACAGGTAAACGAGAAGATCCTTCTGGCGCAGGCGCCGATTCGCGATGACCTTGCAACGCTCTATCGGGCGCTTATGACAACGGACAAGCGCTGTTCGGATGGCGCGTTTCCCGTGGATGAGGCGACGCTCCTGCAAATGGCGACGAGCATAGACGAACATACTCATCTTACGGAACCCGCTGTGGACGCTGGTATGGCCATATTCGAGGAGCTGGGCTTTTGCACCGTGGAAGGCTACGGCGACCAACGGAAGATTCACATGGCTCATTCGCCGCATCGCGTTGACCTCAGCGATTCTTTGCGCTATACCGAAGGTATGCGTGCCATTGAGGAGTTTGCGTCATTTAGGGACTGGGCGCTCCTGTCTCTTCCGCAAGAGATGCTCAGCCACATAAACAGACCTATTGCTCCGGACTTTGGTCGAACGGTAGACAGGTGAGCTTGGAGGGGGTCGAGCGCATGGCGGCACAGGCATCGCAGGTTGCCCGGGTTAGAAAGAGTAAGATACCTGGCGCAGACAACTATCGACTCCTTCAGGCTGCTTGCGACGGCTACTTGGATGAGGCTGGTTGTGCCAAGATCGAAGATGCCTATTGGTTTGCTGCCGAATGTCACAAGGATCAACGTAGGCGCTCGGGCGAGCCCTATATCAATCACCCGGTTGAGGTTGCCCTCATACTTGCGAAGGACCTGCGCATGGACGTGGACACCGTGTGCGCCGCTTTGCTTCACGACACGGTGGAGGACACCCCGGTAACGCTCGATGACCTTACCAAGCGCTATGGCAAAACGGTTGCAGAGCTGGTAGATGGCGTTACCAAGCTGACGAACATCCAAGTTGCCAATATGGACGAGAAGCAGGCGCTCAACTTGCGCAAGATGGTCTTGGCAATGTCCAAGGACATACGAGTGGTTATCATAAAGATCGCTGACCGTCTGCACAACATGCGCACGCTTGCGGCGCTCCCGCCACACAAGCGCGTCTTCAAGTCGCGCGAGACCATGGACGTCTATGCGCCCCTGGCCGATAGGCTAGGAATCTCATCCATAAAGTGGGAGCTCGAGGACCTCGCGTTCTTCTATTTGGAGCCAGAGGAATACGAACGCATCGCACGAATGGTTCAGGATTCGCGTGCCCAGCGAGAGCGCGATACGGACGAGGCCACCAAGGCGCTTTCGGACGAGCTGGTACGTGTGGGGGTGCGTAACTTCCAGATCAGCGGTCGCCCCAAGCATCTTTGGTCCATCCACCAGAAGATGCAGCGACGTGGCATGGAGTTCACCGACATATATGACCTTATCGCGTTGCGTGTAATAACCGACACCGTGGAGGAATGCTACACGGTGCTTGGTGCCGTCCATTCCCTCTGGCATCCTCTGCCTGGCCGCTTCAAAGACTACATAGCAACGCCCAAGCCTAACCTCTACCAGTCTCTCCACACGACGGTAATAGGCTCCGAGGCGCGACCCATAGAGGTCCAGATTCGCACCGCCGAGATGCACGAGCACGCCGAATACGGCGTGGCCGCCCACTGGCTGTACAAGAAGACCGGCAACTCGCAGGGAAAGATGACGAACGACGATCGTAGCATCGATTCTACGATTAACCACATTCGTCGCAGCTTGGATTGGGTGAGCGAGGAAGACATTAATGACCCCCATGAGTTCTTGAATAGCCTTCGGGTCGACCTCTTTGAGGGAGAGATTTTCGTGTTCACCCCAAAGGGTGAGGTCATGAGCCTCAGGCGCGAGTCGACGCCGCTCGACTTCGCCTATGCCGTGCATACCGAGGTCGGGAACCATTGTGTGGGCGCAAAGGTAAATGGTTCCGTGGTTCCTCTAACCTACCATCTTCAGATGGGCGATCGCGTGGAGATCCTTACGAACAAGAACGCCCGTCCCTCGCGTGACTGGATGAACGTTGCGGTTACGCCCTCTGCCCGTTCGAAGATTCGGCGTTACTTCTCAACCATGACAAAGGCGGACGACGCCGAGCAGGGGAGGACCGCGCTTGCGCGTGAGCTGCGCAAGCGTGGGTATGGTATCTCAACCACGCGTACGACAAAGGCCATCGAACAGGTGCTCCCGCAGTTTGACGTACGCTCGCCGGAGGCCTTGTTCCAATCCATCTATTTGGGTAAGCATTCGGTAAAGCAGGTTGCCAATCGCATACAGGCGGTGTTGGAACAGAAGACGCGCGAGCAACTGGAACAAGCCCGCAAGGAGAGGGAGCAAGAGGCTGCCGAACAAGAGATGGAGCAGCACCTGCGTCTTCCGCGAAATGGAAGAACCTCGAAGGGCAAGCGAAAGAAGAGCAATTGCGGCGTTGTGGTGCGTGGCGATCCCGATCTGCTGGTTCGTCTTGCGCATTGCTGCAATCCTGTGGCAGGCGATGACATCGTGGGGTTTGTCACCCGTGGTAGAGGCGTATCGGTGCATCGAACGACGTGCCCCAACGTCCGAGGGCTTATGGGCAATCCGGAACGCATGATTGACGTCGAGTGGGATACGTCGGGTGCGACGGAATTCCAGGTAGAGATCGTGATCGAGGCTTCCGACCGCATGGGTCTGCTAAAGGACGTGACTATAGCCATAAACGATGCGGGGGCGCATATTCTCGCCGCCTCGACGCAAACTACGCATGAGGGCGTGGCAAGGCTGCGTTTTTTGGTTGCCATATCGGATGCAGGACTTCTCGATACGCTGCTTGCGGCCATAAGCAGGGTTCCTTCGGTGTTTGACGCGAGGCGCTTGATGCCTGGTGAGGGCGCGAACCAAATGAAGCGGAGGGTTTAGCATGAATGAGCATTCCACGCTGAGGCAGTTTGTTGTGGGGGCGATTCAAACCAATTGCTACGCGCTTGTGAGCGAGGGAGAGTGCTTGGTAATAGATCCTGGCGCCGCGGGCGACAAGATCGCGGATGAACTACGTGACGTACGGGTAACGAGCATCGTGGCAACGCATGGCCATCACGACCACGTGTGTGGCGTGGCGGCTCTCAAGCGCGCGACGGGCGCCCCCTTTCTTATAGGGCGAAACGATGCGGCACGAGCCCAACGTGCGATTGAGATGTCCTCCCATGTGTTCGATGTGTTCCAAAGTGACCTTGAGGATCCACCAGCGCCAGACAGGATGCTCTCGGAAGGTGACGTGGTAACCGTAGGCAGCGAGACCTTGCAGGTTATCGATGCCCCTGGACACACAGAGGGTGGTATCGTCCTTCTGGGCGACGGCGTCGCGTTTATGGGTGACACCCTTTTTGCGGGTTCGTGTGGCCGTACGGACCTCGCGGGTGGCGACCATCAGGCACTTATGCGCACACTTGCAAAGCTCAAGCAGGTCATACCTCCGGAGACGGTGCTGCTGTGCGGGCATGGTCCGGCGACGACCATGGGGCAGGAGATTGCCACAAATCCGTGGCTATCGTAGGTCGTTGGGTCCTAGGCTATAGGTGTATGGGCGCTTATGAAAAAAGCCTCCTGTGGAGGCTTGGGAAACTCAGTTGGTGCCCGAGGTGAGACTCGAACTCACACGTCTTTCGACAAAGGTTTTTGAGACCTCCGCGTCTGCCAATTCCGCCACTCGGGCATGAGTGCGTAGAAAGACTATAGCACACTCACGGAAAAAAGACGGCATGTTTTAAAATATGCGATGCCCTAAACCAGCGCCGGTTACAGTCCAGGCCCCCGCGCCTTCGTCCGGCCCGCAAGCGGCGACTCACGAAGTGAGCGAGCGAAGCGAGCGCGGAGCCGTATGCGGGACCGGCGAGGGCGCGGGGGCCTGGACTGTAACCGGCGACGTGCCCATAATCCCCGTACCCGTGCCCTATCCGCAAGCGGCGACTCACGAAGTGAGCGAGCGAAGCGAGCGCGGAGCCGTATGCGGATAGGGCGCGGGCGTGAGGTGCTACACGGTCAGGCCCCAAACGCAATGCGATTCTCGTCTGAATTCGGGTAGCACGTTTGGAATACCACGGCGTTCGGCCCGGAGAGCTCGAGAATCTCATCCGAGAAGCTCTCCTTGGGATAGTTGAATATGCGCTGGATTTTGACGGTACGCCCGTTTACGGTAACCGTATCGCCAGGAACGAAGGAGAGAATCTGCTGTCCGATGGGGGACCACTCATGCGTGATGTAATAGTTGTCTGCCCACTCGGTAAGACTGCCATCCTCACGGGCATCGGCTGTGCCATACTCCTTCTCTGCAGTCCAAGGGCCAAACGAAGTTGTCTCGGATCGGCTGGGCGTGACCTCCACCACACGAGAGGCTACGTAGGCCGAGAACCATCCCGAAACACATGATTGAAACGATGTGTCACTGAAGTCCGTGGTTTTGCTGTCCAGCTCTTCCAGCAAAGCGGGACGATATGATGTGACGGATGGCGTTGGCACGCTCGAAGACGGGGCTTGTGCCTGCCTGGAAACGGGTGCAGAGCATCCGCAAATCGTAAGCGCAAGCATAAGGGCTAGCGTCGTATGCTGGTTCGCGAAACGCATCCAGACTCCCGTCCTCTCTTGCCAGGCAATTGTCAGCGCTAAAACTACACAGATGATTGCTTGCAAAAACATGTGTGGGACGTTAAGATACCACATTGTGTAAAGCGGAACGAAAGCGTTCCCACCTACGTGGCGCCAAGTGCAGCTGCCTGGTCAGACAAATATCGAGCTCTTCTGCTCCTTTTGCGCATTATGCGCATGTCTCTCCTCGGCTCTCTTGGCGGGGAGTTTTTTTATTGCGGCTTGCCGCAGCCGAGGCGACGTACGTCGCACAGAAGGGAAGGTGTAGAAGATAGCCAAGAACGAGGGTCCTCGCATAAACGAAGAGATTACGGCGACTTCCTGCCGACTCATCGGGTCGGATGGTACGCAACTCGGTCTCTTTGGAATTCGTAACGCCCTGCGCATTGCGGAAGAACAGAACATGGACTTGGTGGAGATAGCCCCCAATGCCGAGCCGCCCGTTTGCAAGGTAATGGACTATCGCAAATACAAGTACGAGCAGGATCGAAAGGCCAAGGCCGCACGAAAGAAGCAGGTGCGAGTTGAGGTCAAGGAGATGAAGTTCCGCCCGAAGATCGATGTGGGCGACTACGAGACCAAGAAGAACCACGTCATGCGCTTTTTGCGCAAAGGTGCTCGCGTAAAGATAACCATCATGTTCCGTGGTCGCGAGATGGCCCATCCGGAGCAAGGCCTTAATGTACTCGATCGCCTTGCCGAGGATTTGCGCCCCTATGCCACCGTGGAGCAACAGCCCAAGATGGAAGGTCGCAACATGCATATGCTCGTCGCTCCCATAAAGGGCGCCTTCGACAAGGAAGACGCCGGGCAGGGGGGAGCTGCACGTAAGAACGGAAAGAAGGAGAAGTAGCATGCCCAAGATGAAGACGCACAAAGGGTCGGCAAAGCGTTTCCGCCGTACCGGCACCGGTAAGATCATGCGCGCTAAAGCCTTTAAGAGCCACATCCTTACCAAGAAGTCGCCCAAGCGTATTCGTGGCTTCCGCAAGGAGGCTGAGCTCAGCAAGGGCGACGCCAAGGTCGTAAGCCAGCGCATGGGAAACTAACGAGGCGCTGTTTGCGTACCTCGCCTGATTTGAGGAGTTGATTTAAGTATGGCACGAGTCAAGCGCGCAGTTGCCGGCCGCAAGAAGCGTAACACGCTGGCGCAGCGTTCCAAGGGATACTACGGTGTTCGTTCACGTACCTATCGTGGCATGAAGGAGCAGGTGCAACACTCGCTCCAGTACCAGTACCGCGATCGTCGCAACAAGAAGCGCGACATTCGCGCTCTGTGGATTCAGCGCATCAACGCTGCCGCACGTATGAACGGCCTGTCGTATAGCAAGTTCATGCATGGCCTCAAGCTGGCTGGCGTCGATTTGGACCGTAAGGTTCTCTCGGCAATCGCCTATGAGGACGAGAAGGGCTTTGCCGATTTGGCCGCCGTTGCCAAGAAGGCACTGGAGTCGGCTGAGTAGAGCTGATAACCCTATATTGGGGACAGGCCCCTGGTTGGGAATTAACAATCCCAACCAGGGGCCTGTCCGCTATCTAGAGGGCAGCTCCGGAGCAAATGCCATACCTAGAACAGAGGATGCTCGTCCTCGAACTTCTGTGCCTCTTCGGCGAAAGCGGGGTCTTGTGGTGCCACAAGCTCGTCGGCTCCGGTCTCGGGGTTGTAGTGATGGAGCAAAACGGGCTGGAAGAGGTGCAATCTCATGGCAAAGATGATGGAGGACGCTATGAGTATGCAAAAGATTACGATACGGGGAACAACCGTAACTTGCGTCATAAGGATTGAGCCCATGCAAAGAACCGTGGTCCAAGCATAGATAAACAAAACCGTCTGGCGTTGATTGAATCCCTCCTCCATGAGCCTGTGGTGAATGTGGCCTTTGTCGGCCTGTCCAATGCTCACGTGCGCACGTCCGCGGCGCACAATGGCCGAAAACGTGTCGATGATGGGTATGCCGGCTATGACTAACGGAATGATTATTGAGGTGAGACCCGCAATGCGCTGGACCGACATGAGCGATATTGAGCCCAGGACAAACCCTATGAGCAAAGACCCCGAATCTCCCATGAATATGGAGGCGGGGTTGAAGTTATAGCGTAGGAAGCCCAGGGTGGCGCCAGCGAGTACGAGTGAAAGGGCGGCAGCGTCTAAGTGTCCGGCCATAGTTGACACGACCCACATGGTTACGCTTGCGATACAGGCAATGCCCGCGGCCAATCCGTCTAGTCCGTCGATGAGATTAAAGATGTTGGTGTAGGCCACAAGGTAGATGACGGTTATGGGGTAGGTGAACCACCCAAGATTGATGCCGTCATTGGAGAGTGGGTTCACGATAACGTCAATTGCGAGGCCGCCCGAGACGGTGACGCAGGTACCAAGAATTTGTCCGAGGAGCTTTTGCTTGGGCGAAAGCGTCACAAGGTCATCGATAAGGCCGGTAAGGAACACGATAAAAAACCCAAGCCCGATTCGGGGGTAGTCATATCGGTTGCCAAAAGGCCCTTCCTCCACAAGAAGATGTGGCCATCCAAACGCTTTGCCTAAAAGGCCCTCGACAAGAATCCCACCCAAGATAGCAAGGAATATGGCAATGCCTCCCATGCGCGGAATGGGGTGGCGATTGATGCGACGGGCGCCTGGTTTGTCTACCGCGCCGACTTTCCACGCAATTCGTCTTGCCAAGGGTGTTGCGAGAAGGGCAATTACCATGGAGCACACGAAAAGCGTTATGAAAGGGGCCCACCATCTGGCCATGTATGCTCCTCTCGCACCAAAGAAGGCAAACTCGTGCTCTTGTCCTCAGTTCATGCCATCCCTTTATTTTTTTCCCACATTGGCCGCATGTCAAGACTGTTTCTGGGCACAAGAACGCCGTATGATTGTACCAGCGTTCTCCCGCCCTAATAATTGGGTGAACCGACAATGTTTGTTTGGGAGTCCATATCTCGTGCTCAGTACAGGGATCCTCCCATGTTGAGGAAGCTGGAACAGGCGTCGAGGACACCCACCTGTTGAGAGGTGGGTTCATTGAGACATGGGCGGGGGACGCGTTCTATTCTTCTTTTGGTCTACGCTTCGTCTATAGCTCTGGTCCCCTTACGCCTGTGGCGTCGAATGCAGGTACGAAGCTCTCGGATACCGTGCCTCCCTGTTGCCACCACAGGCGTTCGAACCCAAGGTCATCTGCATGGCATAGAACGATTTCGTACTCCTCGTCGCTCAACGCTCCCGATAAGGGCCCACCCTGCGCACGACAGCGCTCATTAGGTGTGTACTGATTCATGATCGAGAGGTCCACCGCATTACCGCACAGTTTCCACACGAGATCGAGGACCGCACATGAATCTGCCACCTCACCTGGCAGCACGAGGTGCCGCACGATGACCCCACGCTCCATGGTCCCGTCATTCGAAACAAGGCGGCCACCCTTGCTTTGGGTGGATTCCAGCATGAGGCTAAGGGCTTCTTTTGCTATTTGGGGATAGTCGCGTGCGCCCGAGAGCCTTGCTGCCAAGGAGGGGTCTGCATACTTGAAGTCGGTGAGCCATACGTCCACCACTTCCGACAGCATCCGTATGGTTTGTGGGCTCTCGTAGCCAGAGGTGTTGCAGAGTAAGGGAATCGATAAGCCCTCATTTCGTGCAAGGCGCGCTGCCTCGACGACATGTGGGGCAAAGTGCGAAGGGGTGACGAGATTGATGTTCAAGGCCCCTTGTCCTTCGAGCTCGAGCATGATCTTGGCGAGTCGAGCTACGCTAATCTCCAGCCCTTGTCCTTCCGACGAAATCTGATGGTTTTGGCAGAAGACGCAGCGTAAGGGACAGCCAGAAAAGAAGATGGCTCCCGATCCGACCTCGCCGGAAACCGGTGGTTCCTCCCAATAATGGAGGGCTGCGCGTGCAATGCGAAGCGCAGATGTGGAACCGCAGATGCCCGCCTTGCCGTCAAGACGGTATGCTTTGCATTTGCGGGGACAAAGAACGCACTTCTGATATGCACGCATGGGGTCGGACATAGAACTCCTCGCGATAAAACAAAGGTCCGAACGACGGCTTCGTCCGGACCTGAACAGTTATGGTGGAGATGAAGGGGTTCGAACCCTCGGCCTCAGCGTTGCGAACGCTGCGCTCTCCCAGCTGAGCTACATCCCCAAAAGCAAAAGCTATTTTGGCAGGACATGAAATGGTTGTCAAGCGTCTTTTATGGCGTGCCATAGAAGTGGCCCGTGGATTGCCTTGGATTCCGGTCGTGGATTGCGACCGTTGCTGTTCAGATCCGCACCTTTGTCCGGGCCGCAAACGGCGACTCACGAAGTGAGCGAGCGAAGCGAGCGCGGAGCCATATGCGGGGCCGGCGAAGGCGCGGGGTCTGAACAGCAACTTGCGACCGTGTTAGTTTTTGACATGGCCGCATCCATGAGTTCGAAATATGCGGCCTTAGGGTACACTCTTGTGCCAGAGGAGGTGGACCATGACCGACAATACGCCGCTAAGCGATGCCGAACGGGCGGAGCTTCAGGAGCTGAGGGCTCAAAAGGCTGAGCGCGAGGCGCTAGAGCGAGCCCAGAGAGAACGGGCGGAGTTAGAGCAGCTAAGAGCGGAACGCGATCGCATGCAGTCGAATGGTGCGAAATCGAGATCCGACGCTGAATTGCAAGCGCAACTGAGCGCTCGCGAACGTCAGGCGCGCGAGCGGGGCCGAAGGCTGATGGAGCCAGGAGAGGACCTGTCCATGCCGCTTGGCCAGAAGATCGTACTTGTGGGTGTGGCGCTCGTCGTGCTTGCCATTATCGCCGCAACGCTATTCGGCTCATTCAAAACGTAGTAGTTGGCTTGGGGAGGGTGGCGTGATACCCGAAAGACAGGTCTTTAGCTGACCGCTCGTATTACCTTGACATAAACGAAGGCTTAGTTTTCACCTAAATAGCGTTAAGGAGCGCTATTCTTTGTCTACATAACAGCCGTGCGACGCGATGTCGCACAGAATGAGGGGATTTCCCATGGCACTAACCGATCTTACCGTTCCTACCGACGTTGCGCTCAATACCGACCTGTACGAGCTCACAATGGCTCAGGGATTTTGGGAGTCAGGACATGTTGAGGCGCAGGGCTGCTTTAATGTCTTCTTCCGCGACAACCCATTCGACGGTGGCTATTCCGTGGCGTGCGGTATGGGCCAGATTGCCGAGCTCGTGGAGAATCTGCGCTTTGATGACGCAAGCATCGAATACCTTGCGTCCATTCAGGCTCCTGGCGGCGGAAAGCTGTTCAAGGACGGGTTCTTGGACTACCTGCGCGACTTCTCCATGCATGTGGACGTGTGGGCAGTGCCAGAGGGAGACCTGGTGTTTCCTCGTGAGCCCATGGTGCGCGTTCAGGGCTCGGTAATTGAGTGCCAGATCCTCGAGACGGCGTTGCTCAATCTGGTCAATTTCCAGACGCTCGTTGCCACAAAGGCGTCACGTGTGGTTTACGCTGCGGAAGGTCATCCAGTATCGGATTTTGGCCTGCGTCGTGCGCAGGGCTATGACGGTGGCCTTGCCGTTGCCCGTGCGTCCTACATAGGCGGCTGCACGTCCACATCCAATGTCCTGGCCGGAAAGATCTACGGCATCCCCGTGTTCGGTACGCATGCGCATTCCTGGGTTATGGCATTTCCGACAGAGCTCGATGCCTTCCGCGCGTTTGCGAAATCGAGCCCCAAGAACTGCTGTCTCCTGCTCGATACCTACGATGTCCACGAGGGCATAAAGAACGCCATCAAGGTGGGCAAGGAGATGGAGGCGGCTGGCGAGCGACTGAACGCCATCCGCATAGATTCCGGTGACCTTGCCAAGCTTTCCAAGGAGACGCGTGCCGCATTTGACGAGGCGGGCCTGCCATACGTAAAGATTTCGGTTTCCAACGACCTTGAGGAATACACCATACAGTCACTGTTCGCACAAGGGGCACCCATTGACTCCTTCGGCGTTGGCACCAAGCTTGCGACGTGCGATCCGCAGCCCTCGTTGGGTGGTGTGTACAAGCTCTCGGCAACCCGAGCAAGTTCCGATGAGCCATGGCGTCCGGTGATGAAGCTTTCCGAGCAGTTCTATAAGCGCACGATTCCGGGTATACAAAACATCTTGCGGTTTGTGGACGCGAGCGGATGTCCCGTGGGCGATATGATTCTGGATGCGGACTCCGATACGGGCAACCGAAGCTCCATGGTGGATATCATCGATCCCGTGACGACACATCACCTCAAGGGATGCGAAGGACACGAGCTTTTGGAACTCATCGTGAAAGACGGCGTGCGAGCCAAAGAGCCAGATAGCATCGAACAGGCCAAGGCGCGTTGCAAGGATGCGCTGATGCATCTTGACCCCGCGACCAAGCGATTCCTCAATCCTCAGACATATCCGGTGGGCCTCGAGAAGGGCTTGTCGGATCTTCGTCAGCAGCTTGCTGCCGAGAGGCGGGGATTGTAGACGCAGCGGTGGCCCCACGCTCATGGGCTTTCCCGCTTAGGAACGATTGCAACGATAAGGAGTTTTTACATGCCCGAGACACTCGAGAAGCTGGTTCGAGACGCCCTTGCCTGTGCGCAGAATAGCGGAGACCTACCCCCATTTGAAGTCGAGGACCTGGGCTTCGAGCGTCCTGCCGATTCCTCAAACGGCGATTGGTCGTCCACGGTTGCGCTTAGGTCGGCGAAGCTTGCTCGCTGCGCCCCTCGAAAGGTTGCCGATGCCATTGTTGCCAACTTGGCGCAAAGCGAAGCGATTGATCGCGTTGAGGTTGCGGGCCCCGGCTTCATCAATTTCTACCTGCGCGCCGCAAGCAACAATGATGTGTTTCGCGTCGTGCGTGAGCAAAAGGATGCATTTGGCCAATCTGAGTTTGGCGCTTCGCAGCGCGTGCAGGTGGAGTTCATCTCTGCGAATCCAGTTGGCCCCATGCACATAGGCCATGGCCGCTGGGCAGCGCTGGGCGATTCTTTGTGCAACGTAATGGAACACGCCGGCTATGACGTGCAGCGCGAGTACTACATTAACGACCATGGCAGCCAGATGGACGTGTTCGGCCGTTCCATCGAAAAGCGCTATAGCCAGCTCTGCGAGCTTATGTCTGATGGTAAGAGCGCAGACGAGGCATACGAGCTGCTGCTGGCGGATCGAGAGGCGTTTGTGGAGGATGAGGACGACAGCCATCCCGAGACCCATCCCCTCACCAGCGACTTCCTCGCCGCGCTTGGCGAGAACTCCTATGGTGGTGACTACATCGTTGATCTTGCGCTGCACTTCGTACGAAAGGACGGATCGAGCTGGCTCGAACGGCCGTTGGAGGAGCGTGTTGCGGAATTCCGCGAGAGCGGTTATCTCCTCATGATGGAGTCGATCCGCACGACCTGTCATGAGGCGCGCTGCGACTTCGATACGTGGTTCTCGGAGAGGACTCTCTACGAAGAGGACGAGAGTGGTACCGATGCGGTCCATCGCGCATTCGCCAAGCTGGAGGAGATGGGCCATCTATATACTACGGACGACGGTGCTCTTTGGTTCCGTTCCACGTCTTTTGGCGACGACAAAGACCGCGTGTTGGTGAAGTCCAACGGAGAGTACACGTATTTCGCGTCCGACGTGGCCTATCACTGGAACAAGTTCCAACGAGTGGAGCACGTAATAGATCTTTGGGGAGCAGATCACCATGGGTACATTAAGCGCGTGGATGCTGCCTGCGAGGCCTTGGGATATAAGGGCTGCTTCGAGGTATTGCTTGGGCAACTCGTGAATCTGCTTCGCAACGGCAAGCCAGTGCGCATGTCCAAGCGCAAGGGAACGATGGTGACATTTGATGAGCTGCTTCACGAGGTGGGTGCTGACGCCACGCGTTACACGCTCATATCAAAGTCCTCCAACCAGATGATCGACTTTGACATTGAGCTCGTAAAGCGTCAGGACAATACCAATCCCGTGTATTACGTGCAGTATGCCCACGCTCGCATTTGCTCCATCCTTCGTAAGGCGGCGGGAGTAAGCTTGGAAGAGGCCGCAGAATTGGGAATGGATGCGGTTGTGGCGCGAGCCGTCGGCGAAGAGGTTGACTATGGCCTGCTTACCAATCCCACCGAACTTGCGCTTTCGCGAAAGCTTGCGGAGTTCCCCGAGCTCGTTGAGGGATGCGCACGTGACCGTGCACCGTTTAGGCTCACGCACTACGTAGAAGACGTCGCAGGTGCGTTCCATTCGTTCTATACGCAATGCCAGGTTTTGCCGAGTGAGGGAAGGCCAGTGCCTGCCGAACTTTCGAGCGCTCGATTGGCCGTATGCGATGCAGTGAGACTGGTGATTGCACTCGTTTTGAAACTAGTGGGAGTGGCGGCACCGGAGCATATGTAATGCGGTTACAGATTCATGAAATATTACAATCTGGTCGTACGAATTCGTTAGTCTACCTACCATTATTTGTTTTTCGTAGTATAGTGAATGTAATTTCACTTTTAGGCAGTCAAATGGCTGCGCTTGCTTAAGGAGGGGTCCGTGGAGCTACGAGAGTATATGTCGGTTCGCAGGGCGTACAATCTTGTTCGGCAGGAAACCGACGCCTCTCGCCGTCTTACCTTTGAAGAGTTTGCCATTCTCTGCAGGCTTGATTTTGTGGACGAGCCTCTTAAGACATCTACAATCGCCGAATATCAGGGCGCATTGCGTCCGACCATGACTCATCGTACCAATCATCTTGCAAAGCTTGGTTTTATTGATCGAGGCGAGGGATTGGTTGACAGGCGCAATATCGTATGCTCCATCTCCGAGGAAGGTCGGGAGCACGTCCGATATCTGGCCGAGGCCACACGTTCCCAAATTTCGACAGGACAGCCCTTGGCACGGACGGCTGCCGATAGGATATGCCGATATGTGGATGCCATGGGTTCGGTGTATTGCACTGCCGGTGAGCTCGTTCTGCTGGCCTTGTATAGCAAAGGAGAAGAACCCTCCACAGTAACGCAGCTTGTTGAGAGCCTGGGTTTGTTGCAACCGACGGTATCCATGTCCGTGAGTTCGCTCATCGAAAATGGCTTGGTATACCGCAATCAGGATAATGCCATCTCGGCAAGGTCCAGTTACATCTACCTTACCGACGAAGGCAGGGAAGTGGCAAAGGATATCGCCAGTCAGATCTCCGCCGTCATAGTTCACCGTAAGCCACGCGGATAGTGTCCATAAAGCCAACGAATTATCAAATGCGGCCTCGTTCATTGTGCAAAATGAGCGAGGCCGTTGTTCAATACCTCGCACCTGCGACGCGGCCTGCGTTCGGCGACTCACGAAGCGAGCGAGCGAAGCACTGTTCGGGCGGGAGAGCTGCCTGCGAGAAGAGGGAGGAGGGGTGCGAGCTCGCCGCGCGAGTTCGCGAAGCGCTGTTCGAGCACGGAGAGCTCGCGCCCCTCCTCCCCCTACCCAGCGCTTAGCGCTTCGTGTCGTTTCTAGTCATAATTCGGCTTTTTTCTTCCAAAAATCGTATTACGTGGTATATTTGTTGCTCAGTAACGGCTTTTCGCGATTCTTCTTTGCTTGCCGTTTTAGCAGGTCGATTGACCTTACATCATCATAGTCGCATTGCAATCCAAATTGTTAGGTAGTTGTTCCATACCATGATTCGTGCTGTTTGCGAGTTGTGTAAGAAAGGCAGGGCCGATGGCCGAACAAACCGAACCAACTATATCCATGTCTGAAGACGCGCAGACCATGCAACTTCCGCTGGAAGAGGCGAGTGCCTCCGCTAAGCCAAAGCGTCGGCGTAGGAATGCAAAGCGTGTGGATGACACGAAGGACACGTCGGAGGACACGCCCGATGACGGCAAGTCCGAGGGGTCGGCGCAGGCGCCTGAGCAGGCGCAGGGCGATCAGAATGCCCAAAAGGCAAACACGCAGGAACAACAGGGTGGCCAGCGAAAGCGTCGGCGTCAGAATGGCGGAAACGGCGCCAACCAGAACCGCCAGAAGAACGGGAACGCGCGAAACCAGAATTCAAACAACCGTAGGCGAAACCGTAGGGGCGGACAGTCTGAGGCGACCCAAGAACCTTCGCTTAAGAAAGAGGACCTCGAGAAGCTCAAGGTCATTGAGCTTCGACAAAAGGCTGCGGAGTTAGAGCTTGACTATGCGGGTATGAGAAAGGCGGATCTTGTCGAGGCCGTGTATCAGGCAGCGGCTCTAGCTGAGGGCTTTAAGCCCATTGAGGGTGTTCTGGACATTCAAAACGACGGATATGGGTTCATACGCACGGGCAACTACATGAAAGGTGACGGAGATGCCTTCGTACACCAACAGCTTGTGCGCCAGTATGGTCTGCGAGCGGGTGATTACATTGTAGGTACGATGTCGCCTGCGCGTTCTGGCAACAAGTATCCACCGCTAGGCAAAATTTCGACTGTCAATGGGCGTATGCCGGAAGAGCTGCGCAAGCGTCCGCGTTTCCGTGATCTCACGCCCATCTATCCCGATGAGCGTCTGCTGATGGAGCATGGTCGCGACTCGATAACCGGTCGTGCCATCGACTTGGTGTCTCCAATCGGCAAGGGACAGCGCGGTCTTATCGTAAGCCCTCCCAAGGCGGGCAAGACTACGGTGCTCAAGCGAATCTGCCAGTCCATTGCCGCAAACAACCCAGAGGTCTATCTGTTCTGTTTGCTCGTGGACGAGCGACCGGAGGAAGTAACCGATATGGAGCGCTCTGTGCGCGGTGAGGTGGTGGCTTCCACCTTCGATATGCCTGCGGAAAACCATACTGCCGTTGCCGAGCTGGTAATAGAGCGTGCCAAGCGTCTTGTGGAGCTTGGAGAGGACGTTGTGGTGGTGCTCGATTCCATTACGCGACTTGCGCGTGCGTACAACTTGGCGCAGCCTGCAAGCGGACGCATTCTTTCGGGTGGCGTGGATTCGGCGGCTCTCTATCCACCGAAGCGCTTTTTGGGTGCGGCGCGTAACATCGAAGGGGGAGGATCCCTTACCATCCTTGCGTCTGCGCTCATAGACACGGGCTCTAAGATGGACGAGGTTATATTCGAGGAGTTCAAGGGCACTGGCAACATGGAGCTCAAGCTCGACCGCGAACTCGCAGACAAGCGCATCTTCCCTGCGATCGACCCCGTTGCGTCTGGCACCCGCAACGAAGAGCTCCTTATAGAGCAGGACCTCCAACCGTTCGTGTGGGGCATTCGACGCGTTCTCGCAAACATGAACAATATCGAGCGCGCTGAATCTGCCTTGGTAAAAGGCTTGAAGCAGACCTCGGATAACAAGGAGTTCCTCATTCGCTCCGCGCGCAAAGCGCAGAAGATGGATTACCAATAGCGGTCATATTGCTGGACGTTCTACGTCGAGCATCTCCGCGCTAAGGGATGAGGCGAGCGCCCCTTTGCATAGGGGCGCTCGTTTTTCGATCTATCGGAAGAGGAGATCTTCCAGCTTGAAAAGTACGGAACGCGGCATGCAACGCGACGCTGCATAAAGGAGCTTCATGTGGAGGCTGGGGACGCACGTTGCCTTACCCATGATGGCATAGCCGAGTGACTTGGATACCACACGGCTCACGTCCTCAAAGCCTATGCGGCACATGCCGTCTGCTGCCTGGGAGTCTCCGGGTTTGTCTAGGAACTTCGTCTTCATGAACTTTGGGCAAACGGCGGTTACGCGTATGCCGCAGGGAGCGAGTTCGTGATCGAGCATACGCGATAGCTCAAGCACGAATGCCTTGGTTGCCGAGTAGGTGGCAAGCATTACCTGTGGAATGGCTCCAGCAATGGAAGCCATGTTTATTATGCGGGACCCCGAGTGCATATGGGGCAGGACAATTGAGCACATGCGAACGAGGGCAAGGCAGTTGAGCTGCACCATGCTGGCGTTCTGGGTGTCTCCCACCGTCGCAAATTCACCGAACTTCCCAAATCCGGCGCTGTTGATGAGCCATTCCACAACCACGTCCTGATTCTCGAGCATTTCCTGTATGCGAGAGAACGATCCGTCGCGCGTAAGATCGAGGGGGACGGGTAACACAGGAACATTCGTGCATGAGTCAGCGAGCTCTTTCAAGCTGTCCTCGCTTCGCGCGATAGCCCAAATGGCATCCAGAGGTCCCCCCTTCAGAAGGTCGAGTTGGCGAACGAATTCCCTGCCAACGCCAGACGAGGCACCGGTTACGATGGCAACTCTTTGCATGACAAGACACCTCTCATGGAAAAAAAGGACACAACTTCATCATTTTTGCGTAACATCGAGCTGTTTGTACTACTATGTACGTGCTCATAGCCAATAATACGCAATTAACGCAGATGAACCGGAGCAAAAAATGCAGCACTTTGTAGATGGCAGGAATTTGCCCAAGCAGGCTCTTCCCTTTGTCGTGTGCACTACGCTTATCGCAACGCCAGTATCCACCGCGCAAGCTGCGCCGTTGGATGGCGTGGTCGACTTCGCCACTTCTTCTCCGCTTGTGACCTTTGGCTTAGGTTGTGCTGCAGGTGCCATAATAGGTGGTTTGGCGGTAGGCTTGTCTGGACGTAGCGCAAGGCGACGCTTGCAGGACGAGATCGATGAGGTCGTAAAGACTGCCGAGCGTGCAGAGGAGTCTGCCCGTCGTGCAGAGGCGCTCCTCGCCAAACAGGAAGCCAAATTACAAGTACCAACGGTGCAGGGCGCGCAGCCTAAGGCACAGGCGCAGGCTCAAAAGAGCGCGGTTCAGACCGTACAAAGGCCTGTAGCGCAAGCTGGCGCTATGCCAGAGACGACTAAGCCGAAGGCGACGGCAGCTGCAGAGATAACCAACGCGCTATCGCGCGAGAAGCTCGCGCAAGCTGTGCGCAAGAGCGATGCTTCAGTGGAAGACGACAAAGGCACCACGCATCGTCTCGGACGTCGGGCCGCACGAAAGCTCGTCGATTTGCCCGTTATTGACCGCGGGGCCGTACGTGATGCCGATGTACCCTTTACCGTTGTTGCCACGCCTCGTCACAGACAGCTTAGCCCAATGGTAAAAGCTTCGCTTATCGATCGCCGTGTGCCGCGTTTTGATGAGAGCCTTTATCCCGACACGACGAGTGAGTTGCATCAGGAGGCAGACGTTTTTGAGACTGCCATGCGTGCGATGGATGCAACCTTGTCGGATAGCGGTAGCATGAGCCTGAACCAGGCTGTACCAGAGGTACAGGCTACGGCTGACCTTGCGCGAAACGCAAGGCCAGATATGTCGGACACCTCTTCCTACATCGACTATCTGGTGAAAGATGAGCTTGAGCGTAACCGGAGTGGCGCAGGACGGCGGTTCTCCCGTGCCCACCTTACTATGTTTGAGGGAACGGGCGACTTGAGCGCGGCTCGTAAGGCATTGCAGTATCGTCCGCGCCACATGCAACGCTCGTCCAAGGAGGCGTAGGCTTGATTCGATGGCTTTGTCGAAGGCGCCAGTCCAACCCACGCGGCTTTTGGACGGGCGCCTTCGTCCTATGGTTATGCATTGTGTGGGGACACTCACTTTTGTCTGGTGATATTTCAAGCCAAGAGTCCTCGCATTTCGTGTTCTTGATACGACCGATCTTCAACCTCTTCGGAAGCAATGACGAAGCGGCGATGACCTTTGCTATAAGAAAGACCGCTCATTTTTGCGAGTATGCCGTACTGCTCATGCTCGGCAGACAAATGGTTTGCGTATGGTTTGGCTCTGCGAAAAAAGCATGGATGGCGCTTGCTCTGATTTGGGTCGGGGTGCCTTGCGTTGACGAAGGGATTCAGACGCTGATTCCTGGTCGTGCAGGACAGCCAACAGACGTGCTGTTGGACATGGCCGGAGGGCTAACGGGCGTGCTGGTGGCCTTGGCAATAGGGCGAGTGATGAAACCCGCAATACCCGAGGGGTGAGGGGGAGGTCGGCTGTCATCGCGTACAGTTCGCGCGGCGGCTCAGAGCGTCGAGGGGCGGGCGGGATGAGCTCCGCGTGCGCAGTTCGCGAAGCGCTGTTTGAGCACGCGGAGCCTCTCCCGCCCGCCCCTCGACGATATGGGATGGTCCAACGCTGGGGGAGGGGGAGACGGAAAGCACCGGTGCAGTTTTCGCGCGCAGCGCGGACTGTCTGAGCACGGAACCTTCCGTCTTCCCCTCGTCAGGCGTGGGCTCTGTCCGAGCACGACATCTTCCATTGCTGCAGAGTGCCAGCTGGCGATTGATTGATCTTATATGTTGAGCTTACGAGAACACTCGCGCGCACGCCTCGAACACGAAGTCCTCCATCTTGTCTTGGTCACACACGCTCGTGTGCAGCTCGGGCTCGCTTCTAAGTTGCGAGAGCTGCGTGGGCGCATGCGTACCAGTGAGTTTGGCGAGCTCGTCCATGCAGGCAAATCCATCGAGCCCGTCCGTGTTGGTGCCGAGGGCTGCGAGTACGTCCGCCGAGAACTTGTAGGGCGATGCGGTTGAAAGGCATACGCGTGGGTTGCCTTCGTGCTTGCGAGCGTCAAGTACGGCCTTGGCGACAGCGGTGTGGGTGTCTATAAGCATGCCAAGCTCATCGTACGTGGCGCGAATGGTGCGGCGCGTGTCGTCGTCGTTGGCAAACCCGCAGTCAAACGACTCGCGCAGGCGTGTCGCGATCTTGTTTGAGACGGTGTAGGAGCCTTGTTCGGAGAGGTCTTTCATGTAGGAGGCTACGAGCTCACAGTCGCCATCACTTAGGAAGTAGAGGAGGCGCTCAAGATTCGAGGAAACAAGTATGTCCATGGAGGGGGAGATGGTCTTATGGAACGGGCGTTTGCGATCGTAGGTTCCCGTGGTAATGAAATCGGTAAGTACGTTGTTGGCGTTCGATGCGACTATGAGCTTGCCTACGGGAAGACCAAGGCATTTTGCGTAATAGCCTGCCAGCACGTCTCCAAAGTTGCCGGTGGGCACGCAGAAGTCCACTGGCTGGCCGATCTTCGTGGCGCCGGCACGCACGAGCTGTGCATAGGCGTCGAAGTAGTAAGTGACTTGCGGCACGAGTCGACCAACGTTTATGGAGTTCGCGCTCGAGAGCACCGTGTTGCGACGGTCAAGGCGCTCGGCGAAGGACTTGTTGGCAAAGATGTTCTTGACCTCGGTTTGGGCATCGTCGAAGTTACCGCGTATGCCGCATACCGCCACGTTTGCGCCGTGTTGGGTTACCATTTGCAAGCGTTGTACGTCCGACACCTTTCCGTGGGGATAGAACACGGTAACGCCCGTTCCCGCCACGTCGGCAAAGCCGTCGAGGGCGGCCTTTCCCGTGTCTCCCGAGGTCGCAGTGAGGATCATGACGTTGCGGCCAGACCCCGCGGTAAGGCGTGCCACGCTCATGAGCCGAGGCAGCATCTGCAGCGCAACGTCCTTAAAGGCGCAGGTGGGACCATGAAAGAGCTCGAGAAGCCAGTCATCTCCCATAGGCGCGAGTGGCGTTATGGCACGGGTGTCCCACTGGGCTCCGTATGCTCCCTCTACGCAAGTCGCAATTTGCTCGCTTGTGTAGTCGCCCAGCAAGGTACCAAGGACCAGTCGCGCGTTGGCGTGGTAGTCGTTGGCACAAACGGTAGCAAGGTCGAGCTTGCACGAGAGCATTTGGTCGGAGACGAACAGGCCGCCATCTGGTGCGATGCCCGTAAGGATTGCCTGTTTGCTGCTTAGGTGCTCTGCATCGCTGCGTGTGCTGTGATACGACGTCTCCATATGGTCCTCCTGTGTTGAGTGGTAAGGAACTCGCACCAGTATAGGGAATATGGAGCCGTATGGCATGGTCAGAGTTGCTCGCTCTTTGGAAGTGCCAAATCCACGAGGCTCGGGCGGGGCGAGCTCTACGTGTGCAGGCAAAGGGGAGTATCCCCATTGCCTGTGGCAGCTCCAAACTTCCGATTTTGTCGGCAGGCGCAGACCAGCTGGCACAGACCAGCTGGCGCAGACCTGCCGACAATTTCGGACAAGACCCCCTTGCGCTGTGAAGTTATCTCAAGCGGCGACTCACGGAGTGGGCGAGTGAAGCGAGCGTGGAGCTGCATGTGGGCGGTATCGCATACCCGAGGGCTAGAGAGCACGCGGAGACTTGGTGTTACAGACTGGTGTTTATCTGGTTGATTGTGGGTGGTTGGTGTATGGTTTAAGGTTGTAATTCGTCAACGATAATAAAAAAAGAGGTTGTCCATGAGAATTGCTCTTTTGGGATACGGTACCGTGGGGCGCGGAGTAGATGACATTGTGCGCACCCGTGTGCCGGAGATTGAGGTCGCGCGCATCCTGGAGCTTCCCGATCGCCTAACGGAAGCACGCATGACGTCCAACTATGCAGATATCGTACAAGACCCTTCCATCGAGCTTGTTGTGGAATGCATGGGTGGCATTGAGCCGGCACACGACTTCATATGCCGTGCCTTAAAGGCGAAAAAGCATGTGGTGACGTCAAACAAGGCGGTTGTTGCCGCCCACTTTGCGGAGTTTGCACAGCTTGCCGAGGAGAATGGCGTATCGTTCCTTATTGAGGCCTCTGTGGGAGGGGGCATTCCCTGGATTGCAAGCATACATAAGGCCAGGCGCATCGACGAGATATCGTCGTTCTCGGGAATTATGAATGGAACGACGAACTACATAATCGAGTCCATGCGACGCGAGGAGCTGGATTTTGACGTTGCCCTTGGGCGTGCCCAGGAGTTGGGCTATGCCGAGCGCGATCCCTCAGCAGATATCTTTGGCATCGACGTAGCCAATAAGACTATTATTAGCGCGTGTGTCGCCTTTGACGTGGACTGCGTACGCAATCTCCCAGTTACGGGCATTCGTACGCTTACCAAGAACGACCTGCGGGTTTTAGCCTCACGTGGTCTTACGGTCAAGCTCTTTGGACGAGGCGTATGCAAGGACGGGCGTTATGCGGTAAGCGTAGAGCCGGTTGCGATTCCCATGGCTTCCATGGAGGCGGCCGTACCATCCAACTTCAATCTTGTCTCACTGGAAGGCTTCACCGTTGGTCCGCTTAAGTTCTATGGCCAAGGTGCGGGTAGCTTGCCTACCGGCAATGCGATTGTGCAGGACGTTATTGATGTGGCGCATGGACGATTCGAGAAATACGACTTTTCCCGCGGTCTTATCTACGATCCGACGCTTTTGCAGGGAGACTACCTCATTCGCTCGTCTGTGTCGGTGAGCGCAAAAGCTTGGGCTCCGGGCTTTTGGCTTGTTCGCAATCTCACTCCGCCCCAGGCGCGTGAACTTTTGGAAAAGGTGTGGCAGGACGACGAGTCGGCCTTTATGGCGGCGCTTCCTAAGGAGGTCTAGCAATGATCAAGGTGGCCAAGTTTGGTGGCTCGAGTGTGGCAGATGCAAATCAGTTCAAAAAAGTCAGGGATATTGTTAAATCGGACACAGAGCGTCGATTTGTGGTTGTCTCGGCTGCCGGCAAGCGAGCTAGCGGTGACAACAAAATCACGGACCTTCTGTTATTGGTTAACGCCCACATACAATATGGCGTGGACTGCACCTCTTTGCTTGCTACCATAGAAGAGCGTTTTTTGGAGATTGCCAAGGAGCTTGACCTCAAGTTTCCCGTTGCGGATGAGTTTGCGCGCCTGGTGGACTCTCTGGATGGCGCGACGCCGGAATATGTGGTGTCTCGGGGAGAGTGGTTTACGGGGCAGCTCATGGCAGAGTACCTGGGCATGCCTTTCGTGGATGCCGCGGACGTGATCGTGTTTCATCATGACGGATCGGTGGACATGGAGCGTACGCAGACGCGTCTGCGTGAGGCCGTTGTCCATAACGGAGGATCGTTCCTGCTGCCAGGATTCTACGGCTCTACGGTTGACGGGCAGGTCAAACTCTTTACGCGTGGCGGTGGCGACATATCGGGTGCCATTTTGGCGCGTTGCATCGACGCGGGACTCTATGAGAACTGGACAGACGTCTCGGGCTTTTTGGCGGCTGACCCACGTATTATTGAGAACCCTCGCGCCATCCATCGCATTACGTTTGAGGAGATGCGAGAGCTCTCGTATATGGGCGCCTCCGTCCTGCAGGAGGAGGCCATCTTCCCCGTTCGAGAGGTCAACATACCAATTCAGATCAAGAACACCAACGCACCGGATGACTTTGGCACCATCATTCGCGAGACTGCCAGCGAACATGCGGTGGAGCATTTGATTACGGGCATCGCAGGCAAAAAGGACTTTGTGGGCATCTATATGCAAAAGGCGCATATGTCCAACGAGGTCGGCTGCGTGCGTCGGGCACTGAGCATACTCGAGCGCTACGGGGTATCAGTGGAGCACATTCCCACGGGCGTCGATACGTTCTCCATCGTGGTTAACGGCGAAGACGTTAAGGACTCCATCTACTCCATCGTTGCCGACATCCAAAACGAGCTCAATCCCGATTCGATTAACGTTTTGCCCGGCCTTTCGCTCATTAGCGTCGTGGGGCGCAATATGAGCAAGCGTGTGGGCACCTCAGGCCAAATCTTTGGCGCGTTGGGTGAGGCGGGTATCAATATCCGTATGATTACCCAGAGCTCGCAGGAGATTAGCATTATTGTGGGCGTGCAAAACGAGGACTTCGAAAAGGCGATTAAGGTTATCTATGACAACTTTGGCCATTCCAAGGTAACACGTGATCACTAGAATGTGATTGGGCAGAGGCAAGAACAATTAGGCATTTTGTCTACAGGTGTTTTACGAAAGGAGAAAACATGAGCGATAAGGTCATTGGTATCTTAGGTGCGACGGGCGTGGTTGGTCAGCAGATGCTGCAATGCCTGGAGGAGCGTAATTATCCCGTGAAGGAGCTCATGCCGCTTGCAAGCGCGCGATCGGCAGGTAAGACACTCAAGTTCTTGGGTGAGGACGTAGTCGTTCGCGAGGCGAAGCCCGAGGCGTTCGAGGGCATAGACATCGTGCTGGGTGCTGCGGATGACGCAACCGCCAAGCGTTTGTTGCCCGAGGCGGTAAAGCGTGGTGCGGTGTGCGTTGACAACAGCCATGCCTTCAGGCTCCAAGACGATGTGCCTTTGGTGATTCCCGAGATCAACGCCGATGACGTGAAGTGGCACAATGGGATCATTTCCAACCCAAATTGTGCGACCATCATTGCGCTCGTGCCCCTGTGGCCGCTGCATCAGGCAGCAGGGATGAAGCGTCTGGTGGTGTCTACCTATCAGGCTGCTTCGGGTGCTGGTATGCCTGGCCTTACCGAGCTTGAGCGCGAGATGGGTATAGTTGCTGCGGGTGGTGAGATAGGGGAGACTGCTCCGTTTGCCTATCAGCTGGCTGCTAACCTCATTCCACAGATTGGCGGTTTCAATGAGGAGGCCTATACCTCCGAGGAGATGAAGCTGCAGAACGAGGGGCGTAAGATCTGCCACTTGCCCGAGCTCTTGGTCAACTGCACGTGCGTGCGCGTGCCCGTTATGCGCTCTCACTCCGAGTCCATTACGGTCGAGCTCGAGCGACCCCTTTCGCCTGACGAGGCTCGCGCTGCGCTGGCTGCCGCACCTGGCGTGTGCGTAGTGGACGATCCCGCACAATTGCGTTACCCCATGCCGCTCGAGACGAGCGACCAGGACCTCATATTCGTGGGACGCGTGCGTCGCGACTTGTCCGCTCCCGAAGGAGTGAACTCGCTCACGTTCTTCTGCTGCGGAGATCAGATTCGCAAGGGTGCGGCGACGAATGCCGTACAGATCGCAGAACTCCTGGTTTAGTCCATACTTAGCAAGGTGCATAATTTCGGACGTTTGGCCCCGAGGGTCCAAACGTCCGATTTTATTAGCAACTCTCGGGGTGCCGACAATATCGGACGTTTAGCAGGCAAATGGGACCCCGTAACTTCCGATTTTATCGGCAGGGCTGACGCTGCTGTCATCGTTCAGCGAAAACGTCACCCCGATCGCGGCCGATCGCCCCGAACAAGTGCAAATTTCCGCCATTGTTCGGGCCAAAACGACGCTTGTTCGGGCTTCAGGCGGCAGGCGCCCGCCGCGCCGCGGCAGCGGCGCAGAGAAGTGTGCACGGCAGGGAGGCCCGCGGTACGAAAAGTGGACCCGGCTAGGATGGGGTGACATTTTCGCTAGCCGATGACCGTGTCTCGGCAGCTGTCCATAAAATCGGAAGTTGAAGACCCATGCGTCGTGCAGAAGTCTTCCCCTTGTTTGTGTTATCTACAGCGCGAACGCTGCAGATACTCTCTTTAAGACGCGCTACAATTGCGCTATGGCAACTCAAGAGAAAGGAAATGGCATGGCAGCGATCGACGAGGTATGTGAGTTTCTGAAGAATGTGGGAACGTACTATTTGGCGACCACCGATGGTGACCAGCCTCGTGTACGACCCTTCGGCACAGCGCACATCTTTGAGGGCAAGCTTTACATCCAGACGGGCAAAAGCAAGGATGTTGCAAAGCAGCTTGACGCAAACCCGAAGTTTGAGATTTGTGGCTTCAAGAAGCAGTGGATACGCGTAAGCGGCGAGCTCGTTGAGGACCCACGCATAGAAGCTCAGGAATCTATGCTTGAGGCGTATCCTTCGCTCAAGAAAATGTACGCCGCAGGCGATGGCAATACGACGGTGTACTACATAAAAGACGGCGTAGCCACCATCTCATCCTTTACCGAACCCCCTCGCACACTCACCTTCTAAAGTCGTGCGCTTGGGGGGATGTCCCTTGGGCATCCCCCCAAGCGCACTATCTTTATCCCCAGAGTACCTGGGCTTAGGCGTAGATGTGAATATAACGGCGTGGCCTGTCCCCACACCCATGCAAGTTCGCGAAGCGCTGTTCGAAGCATGGGCGTGGGGACAGGCCACGCCTATTAGTTAGAATTGCATCTACGCCGTTGGCAGGTTAGGCGCGAAGCCGTCATCGCGTGTGAATATGCGCATGAACTCCTCGCCTGTGATGGTCTCTTTGCGCTGGAGATAGCGGCTAATCTCATGCAGCTTAAAACGATGCGCACGCAACGTTTCTAGAGCGGTTGTGTGCCCTTCCTCCACGATGCGCTGGACTTCCTTGTCAATGTCCTCTGCTGTGCCCTCGGAGCAGGTGAGCTCGCTTCCTCCGCCCAAATAGCGATTGCGCTGCTGGCCAAGAGCCACCATGCCAAAGCGTTCGGTCATGCCAAACTGCGTAACCATGGCACGGGCGATTTGAGTCGCCTTCTCGATGTCGTTTGAGGCGCCGTTGGTCGCTTCGCCGAATATCAACTCCTCGGCAGCGCGACCTCCGCAGAGCACGGCAATCTTGTTGCGCATTTCGGTGGTGGTGGTAAGGAAATGCTCGTCCTCGTCTACCTGCATGGTAAAGCCAAGGGCGCCAGAGGTACGCGGTACGATTGTGATCTTGCTTACGGGCGCGGAACCCTTTTGCGATGCCGCGACAATTGCGTGACCCGTCTCGTGGTAGGCCACGACGTTCTTCTCGTGTTCGCTGAGGACCGTGGACTTCTTCTTCTCGCCGGCAATAACGACGTCAACCGATTCCACCAGATCCTCTTGCGTAACGAGGGTGTGTCCCATGCGCACCGCGCGGAGAGCAGCTTCGTTGATCATGTTCGCAAGGTCTGCGCCAGAGGCACCGGGAGTCGCCTTTGCCACAACGGAAAGGTCGATATCCGGCACCATCTTTACGTCGTTGGCGTGAATCTTAAGAATCGCCTCGCGACCGGCAAGGTCGGGAAGCTCGACGGGGATGCGACGGTCAAAACGACCGGGTCGCGTGAGGGCGATGTCCAGCGAGTCAGGCATGTTGGTCGCACCGAGCACCACAATGCCCTTGTTGTTGTCGAAACCGTCCATCTCGGTAAGAAGCTGGTTGAGGGTCTGCTCTCGCTCGTCGTTGGTGGTGAGTCCTGCGTCGCGCCGTTTGCCTACGGTGTCTATCTCGTCGATGAACACGATACACGGCGCCTTGTCGTTGGCCTGCTTAAAAAGATCGCGCACCTTTGCGGCTCCGCGACCCACGAACATCTCCACGAACTCGGATCCCGAGATTTGGAAGAAGGGAACGTTCGCCTCGCCTGCAACGGCTTTTGCAAGCAGCGTTTTGCCCGTTCCCGGAGGGCCTACCAACAGCGCGCCTCGTGGGCAGCGTGCGCCAATGTCTGCATACTTCTGGGGGTTTTCCAAGAAGCTGGCGATTTCCTGGAGCGACTCCTTTGCCTCGTCCTGGCCGGCGACGTCGGCAAAGGTTACGCCCGTTTCCTTTTCTCCCACGATCTTGGCGTTGGACTTTCCGAGCCCACCCATGCCAAAACCGCCAAAGCCTCCGCCAAAGTTCATGGATGGATCGTCGCCTTCGGCAGCTTTCTTCATGCGGCGATTGAGCCGCCATCCAAAGAACACCACGATGCCTATGGGCAGGCCATACGAGAGAAGCATGTATATCCACAGGTCGTTGCTGGTATCGGGAATCTGTGCGCTAAAGTTGACGCCGTGTTGTTGCAGCAGAGGAACGAGGCCGTCGTCGTTGGGAAACATGGACGTCTCGTACTTCTTGGTATTTGGATCGTTTACGTCACCATCGGTGAACTTAATCTTTCCGTTGCCAGTGTTGAGCTCTACGTTCTTGACCTTGTTGTCGTTTACCATGCCAAGGAAATCGCTATAGCTTACCTGTTGGATGCTTGTATGCTGAAATAGCGTGAACGATTGCTGCAGTGCAATGACGATGACCAAGGCGATGATTACGTATAGCAACATCGATTGGCGACGCTTCTTATTGTTCATCTCCATATATAAAGCTCCTTGCGAGGACACAAAATCTAAAGACATAGTACCCGCTCATCACAGGGGTAATCACGTTTCCCCAAAAAACATGGATGTGCTATGTAAACGGACATAGGGCTGAGATTGCACCCGGGCGTGTGCCCGGAGGCACACCCAATGCGTCCTTCTGAGTATGCGCGCAGGCATTTCCTCGTTATACTGGATGGAGCATAGAGGAGGGGATATGAAGAACAGGGCGTTTCTTGTAACGGCACTAACGACAATTGCGATTTGCTTGTGCGGTCTTACCGCTTGTGGCACGCAGCCCACGTCCAGCAGCTCGGAGCCTGCTAACAATGCGGCTTCCTCGCAAAGCTCAAGCACGGACATGGCTTCTACGCAAACCCTGGCCGAATGCATGGGCACAATCTACGCGAGTTTCCACGAGTTCGACGAGGGTATCCAGTCAGGGAAGAACATTCCGCCAACCATGAGATTCCGTGTGAACGCTGGGGCAGATGGCGCAATTCACGACCAGGACGAAATACAAAGAATGTGGAAAAGGCTCTGCGAAATGCGAGTTTCGAAGAAGAGGGCCGAAAACCATTCTGCCGATAGCGTAACTATCGTTTTCGACTTTGACTCCGGAACCGAGTCCATCCCGTTCGGTTTTTGCGGCACCTCTTTCGTTCATGTTGTGGACAATGAGGTATATGAGATGCAAGACCCCTCTGCACTCAGTGCGCTGGTGGACGAAGCCACAAGCCTCATAGAATCATCCGAGCCCAAAGTCGGAGCTCAAAACGAGCTCAAGGAAGAAAACGGGGCGTACTTTTGGGATGCGGATGGCGATGGATCCAAGGAGCACATGTGGATTGACTTCAACAACAATGGCGACGAAGCCCCCAGTGGCATGAGAATACGCGTCTTTGGATCGAACTTCGATTCGTCCGCCTACTTGGATGGGGCCTATACCATAAACAGCGTGAGGCTCAACAAGGACGAGCAAGGGCCCTATGTGACGCTCGACTACGACCAAGGAGACTATTACTCCCATGACCATGCAGCCCAGTGCACGATTCGCGTGGTGGATGGCAAGGTGGAGATCAAGCAGCTCTGAAGCCTGCACGCCGCGCTACGTCCTGCTGGCGGGCGGCGACTCGCGAAGTGAGCGAGCGAAGCGAGCGCGGAGCCGCATCGCGTGCGTGGGGGTGTGAAGAAGATGACGCTATACAGGCTCTGCGAAAGGTCGTTTTTGGGCTGCAAACGGTAGCAATACGTGCTAGAATCTTCGCCTAAGGCTGTGAAGGGGAGGAGTACTTCGGCAAGGTCATCCAAAGCGAGCGGGGATGGTGGGAGCCCGCGTTGCCGACCGAAGGAAGATCGCCCTGGAGCTGCGGCCCCAACGGAAGCCAAAAAAGCTTCCCAGTAGGCGCCGACGGGATGGTCGCCGATACAGGCCAGCCGAGTACGGCGGATAAACGCTCGCTGGGTAAAGGTAACGGAGTACCACTAAGGCGCTTCGTCCCAGGGTGCGGGACGGGTGCCTTGTTTTTTATGGCGCCATGGCGCGGGCATGGCCCGCAGGAAGGAAACGCACGGATGGCAAACAAGTTCAAGAAGACCACTAACTTGCCGCGTACGGGCTTTGCGATGCGCGCCAATCTCGCGCAAAACGAGCCTAAGCGACTCGCCGCCTGGGAAGAGGCAGGTGTGTATGAGCTTGCGCTCAAGAAGAACGAGGGTCACGAGAAGTTCGTGCTGCACGATGGCCCTCCGTATGCCAACGGCCCCATACACCTTGGCCATGCGCAAAACAAGATTTCCAAAGACATAATCAACCGCTATTGGATTATGCAAGGCCGCGAGGTTCCCTATGTGCCTGGTTGGGACTGCCATGGACTGCCCATCGAGCATAAAGTGGAAGACATGGTGGGTCAGGAAAAGTTCCGCGAACTTCCCACGGCAACCATTCGTCGCCTTTGCCGCGAGATGGCGGTAGAGCAGGTGGACACTCAGCGTCAGGGCTTCAAGCGCCTGGGCGTTTTGGGGGAGTGGGACAATCCCTATCTCACCTATACCAATGACTACGACGCCACCGACATCGAGATCTTTAAGGCGATCTACGACTCTGGCGCCATCTATCGTGGCCGTAAGCCGGTGCATTGGTGCAGCCATTGTCACACAGCCCTTGCCGAAGCAGAGATTGAGTATGGCGACGAGGTGAGTCCCGCCATATTCGTGCGCTTTGAGATGACGACGACCCCTGCGGGTCTTGAGGCGTGGGAGGGCAAGCTCAACGTGGCCATTTGGACCACGACGCCCTGGACGCTGCCTGCCGACGACGCGGTAATACTGCATCCGGAGGCGACATACGTTGCCGTTGAGCACGAAGGTCGTGCCTACGTCTTTGCCGAGGCGCTTTGGAAAAAGTGCGCGGAAAAGTTTGGCTGGGGAGACGCGTGCCTTGTGTGCGATGCGGATGGTGAGCCCTGGCATGCAACAGGCGCTGAGCTTGCGGAAAACCGCTACAAGCAGCCCATCTTTGGTGACCAAGGCGAGACGGGCAAATTCATCTATGCCGACTACGTAACGCTGGATGATGGAACGGGCATCGTTCACGCCGCTCCCGGACACGGTGTGGACGACTATTTGGCTGGCATGAAGTTTGACGTGCCTGTGGTAATGCCCGTAGACGACGACGGTCGCTTCTTCAAGGGCGATGGCATGGGTACTGGTGGTCCGTGGGGTGGCATGGAGGTCAATGAGGCCAATCCGCACATCATCGAGTGGCTGCGAGAGCGCGGCACCCTGATTCTGCACGAGGACATGAACCACAGCTACCCGCACTGCTGGCGCTGCAAGAACCCCGTGATCTTTAGGGCTACAAGCCAGTGGTTCGTATCGATGGACGAGACCGGCCTGCGCAAGACGGCACGTGAGGCACTCGACCACGTTGACTTCTATCCTTCGCACGCAGTCAAGCGCATCGGCTCGATGGTGGAGGGGCGTCCCGACTGGTGCATTTCTCGCCAACGCAACTGGGGCGTACCCATCCCCGCGTTCACCTGCCAGGATTGCGGCGAGTCCGTAATGAACGACGATACTCTCGATGCGGTCATCAAGCTGTTCCGCGAGCAGGGCTCCGATCACTGGTTTACCGATGAGCCTGCAAGTTACTTGGGCGATGCCTGTACGTGCCCCAAGTGCGGTGGCCATAACCTCAAGGCCGATCGCGACATTTTGGATGTGTGGTGGGACTCCGGCGTTTCCCACACAGCGGTGTGTCGCCATCGAGACAACCTCGGGTTCCCTGCCGACATGTATCTCGAGGGCTCTGACCAACATCGCGGCTGGTTTATGAGCTCGCTTATCACGAGCATCGGTGCCTATGGCGTGGCGCCATACAAAGCCGTGGTGAGCCAGGGCTTTACCTTGGATGGCCAGGGACGCAAGATGAGCAAGTCGCTAGGCAACGTGATCGACCCCAACGAGGAGTGCGCCACGCGTGGTGCCGACGTACTGCGGTTGTGGGTTGCGTCGGTGGATACCTCGGTTGACGTTCCCTGCGATGCTGAGATTCTCAACCATGTGGGTGAGGCATACCGTCGTTTCCGCAACACGTTCCGCTTCCTTCTGGGCGAGATCGAAGGCCAGTTTGATCCTGCGGTCGACGGCCTCGACGTAAGCGAGCTTGAGCCGTATGACAAGCTCATGCTCGCACGCCTGTGCGAAGTGCACGATCAGGTGAGCGACGCCTATGCGGGGTATCGCTTCAACCAGGCCTATCGAATGCTTTACGACTTCGTGATTACCGAGCTTTCTAATGGCTATCTAAACGCCACGAAAGATCGCGTGTATTGTGAGGCTCCCAGCAGCCGCGTGCGCCGAAGCGCACAGACGGTTTGGGCTCATATCCTCTCGATGCTTCTGCGAGACCTGCAGCCCATCCTCGTGTATACCACCGATGAGGTTATGGCCTATCTGCCCGCCAGTATGCGCGACAACCAGAAGTATGCCGCCCTGCTTGACTGGTGGAAGGCACCGATGACGGTTGACGAGCGGATGCCCTACCTTTCCGTCTACAACGCAGTGGTTGAGGCGCGTGCGGCCTTTACCAAGTCCTACGAGGAGGCCATTGGCTCCGGAGTCATAACCGAGAAGACCACGCAGGCGGCGTGTGCGGAGCTTACGCTTACCGCGGAACAATACGAGTTGCTTACCAGTCCCTATGGTTGCGACCTTGCAGAGCCGTTTGTCTGCTCGGCCGTCGAACTCGTGCAAGGAGATGAGCTCGAGTGCAAGGCGGTGCCAGCTCAGGGCCAGAAGTGCGAGCGTTGCTGGAACTGGCGTGAGCTGGGTGAGGATCACCTATGCCATCGTTGTCACGAGGCAGTGAGCGAGTATTAGAGGGAATCGAGCGCCAAGGAGCATGTGCTCCTTGGCGTATGTGCTTTGAGGAGGAAGGTTGGAACGGGGGTTTGGCTCTAGGGCAGCAAGAGGTATGCGCGTAGCCGTGTACTGGATTGTGGTAATCATGGTCGTGCTCATTGACCAAACGACCAAGGCTGCCGCGCGCGAGGTGCTAGAAGATGGCCCTCGCATGCTGATACCTAACGTAATCAACTTGGTCCATGTGGAAAACACCGGTGCGGCGTTTTCGATGGGGCAAGGTGCCACGGTGGTGTTCATCGTAATAGCGGTGGCATTCATTATTGGTGCGACCGCACTTGTATGGAAGAATCCGAACATGCCGTATTACCTCGTGGTGCCCGTTGGGCTCGTAGCGGGCGGCGGCATGGGTAATATGATCGATCGCATTATCGATGGCTCCGTTACCGATTTCATCTCTGCGGCGTTCATGAGCTTTCCCGTGTTCAACGTGGCAGATATCTGCGTGACGGTAGGCATCATCCTGAGTCTTTTGGGATTTTGGGTGTGGGACAGCAAGGAAGGCGGCGTTTGGAAGGAAGACTAAGGACAAGTAGGTCCGAGAGCGACGTGGTACAAAACAATATGGGTCCCGCAACGTTTCCTTACGCAGTCTCATACAAAGAGCAAAACGCACTCGTAGGGCCTCAAGATGAGGGGAAGCGACTCGATACTTTTTTGGCGACAATGCCAGCATGTCCGAGTCGCTCTGCCTGCGCAAAGCTCATAGAGGAGGGTGTGGTAACAATTAACGGGACCGTCGCCACCTCTAAGTCCGAGCGCGTTGTGCTTGGCGATCGCGTGTCCGTGCGACTGCCCTTGTTGCCGAAGGAGGAAGGCCCACTAAGGCCGAATTTCGACATCCCACTGGACATACGCTATGAAGATGAATACCTAATCGTCTTATCGAAGCAGGCGGACCTCGTGTGCCATCCGAGCCCTGGCCATGTGGATGACACGCTAGCGAATGCGCTTGTCGCCCATTGTGGGTACGAGCATCTGGGAATGTTGCAGGGAGAGGACCGCCCTGGCATAGTGCATCGACTTGATCGCGATACATCTGGTCTCATGCTTGCGGCAAAAGACGACCAAACCCAGCAGGCGCTGCAGGATCTCATCCGGCTCCGCGTGCTCGATCGGCGCTATATTACGCTTGTACAGGGCTATGTGGCTCCCGATGAGGGGACCATAACGACGGGTATCGCTCGTTCGTCAAGAGATAGGCTACGTATGACGGTAAGCGATGATCCCATGGCACGCGAGGCTATAACTACCTTTCGCACCCTCGAACGCTTTGAGGCGGGGCCACGTGACGACGGCTACTCGCTTTTGGAGTGTCACTTGTTCACTGGGCGTACTCATCAGATTCGTGTGCACATGCGCCATATTGGACATCCCGTGGTGGGGGACCAACTCTATGGAGTTGGGAGCAAAAGGTCCAAGCAACGTGATCGGGGACTTGCACGACAGTTCCTCCACTCTTGGAGCGTGTCGTTTGACCATCCCGTGCGTAACGAGCGTATAGCGTGTTGCGATGGCCTTCCGGCGGACTTGGAGCGGGTACTAGAGGATCTCGCACCTCTCTCCATGGGTAGAACTGAGGCGGGAGAAGAGGTGCGGAAGCAAATGGAGTCGTCTCGCTGACGGACTTTGAAACCTGGGGAGGGTCCCCGATTCACCCATACATGGTAAAATGCCCCCAGTCGGAGAAAGGTGGCCCCTATTGGTGATTAGTGGCATAAAGATCACGCCCATCGTGGTTTTTAACTTTACCCTTTGGCTCTTCTTTACGTTGGCATATCTCTATCAAGTTATCTATGCCTTGCGTGGTCTCTTTCAAGGGGTCATTCGGTTACCCGAAGCGAAGAAGAGCCATTCCTTTGCGTTTGTAATTGCAGCGCACAACGAGGAACCCGTTATTGGAAACTTGGTGCGATCAATCGTAACGCAGGAGTATGACGGAGATATTGGATGCTTCGTCATTGCAGATAACTGTACGGATGGTACGGTTCAAGCGGCCGAGAAGGCGGGCGCCATTGCGTGGGCGCGTGAGGACCTTGTGCGCAAAGGTAAGAGCTGGGCCCTTGACTATGGGTTTTCTCGAATCCTCGATGACTACGGCGATCGCTTTGAGGCCTTCATTATCATGGATGCCGATAACATTATTGCACCAAATTACGTACATATTATCAATCAAGTCTTTGACCAAGGCTATCTGGTGTGCACGAGCTACCGTAACTCCAAGAATTTCGATTCTAGCTGGATATCATCTGCCTATGCCACCTGGTTCCTGCGTGAGGCGCGCTTCCTCAACAACGTGCGTATGATGTGTGGCACCAGCAGCGCCATATCGGGATCGGGTTGGATGGTGTCTGCTGCCATCGTGCGTGGCATGCATGGTTGGAGATTTCATACGCTAACCGAGGACATTCAGTTCTCTACCTTCTGCTGCGCCCATGGCATTCAGATAGGGTTTGCGCCAGCCGAGTTCTTTGACGAGCAACCCGTTACCTTCAAGGCGTCATGGATACAACGCATGAGGTGGACCAAGGGTTTCTATCAGGTGCTGTTCTCGTATTTCAACAACCTCATGCATGGCATCTTTATTCGTCACCGCTTTGCTTCGTTCGATATGTTCATGACCATCGCACCTGCCATGTTGCTCTCTCTTTTCTCGCTTTTGGTGAATAGCATGTACCTGGTCCTGGGCTGGCTGAGCCATGGCTACTTTGCCACCGGTCAAGAGATACTTATGTGTACGGGTTCAATATTAATGACCTTCGCATCGGCCTACGTTACCTTCTTTATCGTAGGGGCGCTCACAACCTTCTGTGAGTATAAGAGGATTCATGCGAAAAAGCGTTGGCGCATCTTTACCAACCTGTTCACGTTCCCCATCTTCATGCTGAGCTATATTCCCATCACGGTTGCCGCCTTGTTTAAGAAGGTGGAGTGGATACCCACCAAGCACGACATCGCCGTTAACTTCGAAGACGTGGTGGGCGAGGCAAAATAGTCGTTTCCAGCGTTAGAAGAGGGTGGATGAGCGCCCCCGATGGAGCACCTTGTTTCCCATCGGGCGCGCAAGCGGCAAGTCGAGTGGTGAGGCATAAGCAAAATACGCATATTGCAGCGCTCATTTGCAAAGCACATGATGCTAAAATAGGACAAATGCTTTTCGGTGAAAGGAGCAAAATACCATGGCAACGTTCTTCCCGGGAGAATCCCATACCTTTAGCGAATACCTTCTCGTTCCTGGATACTCCTCAGCTCAGAACGTCCCGCAAAACGTGTCGCTTCAGACGCCGCTTGTACGCTTCCGTCGCGGTGAGCAAAGCGCAATTTCGCTAAACGTTCCCATGACGTCCGCGATTATGCAGTCGGTTTCCGGTCCCAGACTTGCCGTTGCCCTTGCGCAGCAGGGTGGCCTCTCTTTCATATTTGGCTCGCAGACGCCAGAGAACGAGGCGCAGATGGTGCGCGAGGTAAAGTCCTCCAAGGCAGGGTTTGTGGTTTCGGCAGTAAACCTAACGCCAGACATGACATTGGCAGACGTGAAGCAACATAAGGAAGAGTCGGGCTTCTCTACCATGCCGGTAACGGACGACGGGACCGCACATGGCAAGCTGTTGGGCATAGTGACGAGCCGTGACTGGCGGCCGAGCCGCGACCCGGACGAAAGACCCGTTGCCGACTTTATGACGCCGCTTGAGAGGCTCGTGGTAGCAACGGACGACACCACCCTGCACGATTGCAACGATATTATTTGGGAGCACAAGCTCAATGCGTTGCCCATTGTTGATAAGGATGGCAATCTTGTGTCAATTGTATTCCGCAAGGACTACGACTCACACAAGGAAAACCCACTCGAGCTCTTGGATGAGCATAAGCGCTATCTTGTGGGCGCGGGCATAAACACGCGTGACTTTGCAGAGCGAGTTCCTCTTTTGGTGGATGCTGGCGCAGACGTGCTGTGCATCGACTCCTCAGAAGGCTACTCCGAATGGCAGAAGATAACCATCGATTGGATTCGCGAGCACTATGGCGACGAGGTAAAGGTGGGTGCCGGTAACGTAGTGGATGCCGAAGGATTCCGCTATCTTGCTGAGTGCGGTGCGGACTTTGTGAAAGTGGGCATCGGTGGCGGGTCCATTTGCATTACACGCGAGCAAAAGGGCATTGGGCGTGGACAAGCTTCCGCGCTTATTGACGTGTGCGCCGAGCGCGATCGCTATTTTGAAGAGACGGGCATCTATGTGCCGGTGTGCTCCGACGGTGGTATTGTGTACGACTACCATATGACGCTCGCTTTGGCCATGGGTGCGGACTTCCTCATGCTCGGTCGCTACTTCGCACGTTTTGACGAGAGTCCCACAAGACGACTTAACGTCAATGGCAGCTACGTGAAGGAGTACTGGGGTGAGGGCTCTGCCCGTGCACGCAACTGGCAGCGCTATGATTTGGGCGGGAAGAAGGGTCTCACCTTTGTGGAGGGCGTCGACTCCTATGTGCCTTATGCAGGCTCGCTCAAAGATGGCGTTGAGGGCTCGCTTAACAAGGTGCGCCATACCATGTGCAATTGCGGCGCGCTTGACTTGGAGGAGTTGCGGCAGAAGGCAAAGATCACGCGCGTGTCGTCCACGTCGCTGGTTGAGGGTGGTGCCCACGACGTAATCCTCAAGGACAGCACTGAATCCAACTTCCGATAGGCATTGTCCTAAATGAGGAAAGGCCCCGAGTTGGGATTTGTAAATTCTCAACTCGGGGCCTGTTTCAGGTTTATCCAATAGTATCGCTTACGAGATATGCGAGGGCTTGCCCGACACCTTGTGCCATGAATCCGTTCCGCTATACCCGGAGCCGTCTGCGTTGACACTCATTAGCTGATCCGGCTGGTTGTCGGGCAGGAAGCGGTTGAGGTCGTGAAAGTACCACCCTTCGGAATCAAGAAGGTACACACGCTCGACGCGGCTGGGGTCTATCGTCTCACTTCCCTGCGAGTTTGCATACGAGTAGCGGGTGATTGTGTTGCCCTCGACGGAGGCAGAGGTGCGCGGCATAGCAACCGTCGTTCCGCCCATGCCCGCGCTCTCCCACCAGCCCTGTATGAGGTTGATGGCTTCTTGCTTGGCCCTCTCCTGCTCGGCGGCCTCCCGCTCCGCTTGCTCGGCGGCCTCCCTCGCGGCCCTCTCCCGCTCCGCTTGCTCGGCGGCCTCCCTCTCGGCGGCCTCCTTATCGGCCTTCTCCTTGGCGGCCTTCTCCTGCAGGGCCTTCTCCCTCTTCGCCTCGGCGTCCTGCAGGCGCTTGCGGGCCTTGGCCGACACCTCCGCCGCCACGTCGGCGCCCTTGTGGCC
>CADCPM010000101.1 GCA_902803315.1 uncultured Coriobacteriaceae bacterium | reverse complement strand
TTACCACATCACCCATGCGCCCTGCTCTTTGATGCCAGCCTGCCAACGCGCCTGCTCTTCCAGATCCGCGCGATCATCGCCGCCCATAGCGACGAAGAGCGCAAACGCGAGGATTGCAAGCACGAGAAGGATGGCGTTTGTTCTTGCATAGCTTTTAGTCTCAGGTCTCATTTATGGCCTCGTTTCTGGTCTCGTTTTGGTACTAGAGACTGGAATGCTTTTGTCTGGTGGGTGCCGCCCCCGCATGGCCTACAGGGGGGCGTCCAATCGCTTGTTTTCGCCGCCCCTTTCCGGGGCCCTTGCGGGCGCCTGGTCGCCGAAAGGAGAAACGACAATAGGCCATGCGAGTTTGGCTATACTCTGACTGCCTTCTTCCAATGCTTGCGTATCCATTCGTTCACATCGGCTCGGCAGACGAAGTAGGAGTGGTTCTGGCGCTTCGCGCCTGGCTTGCGGGCTCGCGTTATGGGCTTCTCGTACGCCTCGAGCTCGCCGGCGTTTATGGCCGCGCGCAGCAGATCCGGCGCGACTCCGAGGTACGAGTGCGCCATTTGGTTGATGGGCATCCACTCGCGCTCGCAAGTGTTCTTATAGTCGGTCTTAGGCATCGCGGACCCTTATCCTTATGTAGTCCTCAAGCTCAGCGTCACAACCGGCGACAAACGCCTCGTTGTCAACGACGCACTGCTTGCGGATGATGAAAGACGCTGGATCCTCGTCCATGCCGCGCTCTTTCAAGAAGCGGCGCAGTTCGTCGGCGCTGCCAAAGACCAGCGTGCGCCATGAGTTGTTGCCCAGCTCATACGTAAGTAGATAGTCTGAATTGTCCAGACATTCGGGTATACTGTCTTGTGACACTACTTTTCACCTCCAATGTGACTTGTTTTGTCAAAGCCCTCTCTTGGATGCGGCCAAGCGGGGGCGGTTTTTTGCATAGGGGCTACCGACGTTTATGCCTTTTAGTGACATACGATTCTGAGTATGTGTATTGAAGCCACAGGAAGTTTGACCCTATTTCGACGTCGTAGTACATGCGCCTGTTTCCCCCAAAGGCCCCAGCGAACATCGAGGCATGGCGCGTGAGAGAGATTCTTCCCGAGCTACGTTCCGAGGTGCCCTTACCACCGTTGTTCTGGATCTTCAAGCCGCGTCCTTGAGGTTTGCTAAGGAGTAGCGTTCGACAATTGTTATCATCCACAACGGCAACCTCAACTCTATCGCCGCAAATTTCCTGTAGTGCCTTACGAATGTCCCTGCCAAAGGCCAACAACGCTGTGGGACGGCCTTGACGGTCGGTCGAAAGCGTAATATGGCAATCGCCGCCATCCATTGCGTTTCGGCCTGTAACTCCGCCGGTAAGTGAGGTGGTTTTGATCTCGTCAAAGTCGATTGTTCGATCTGTATATTTCAACATGGTGCTATAATCCTCATTGTCTTGGTTGTCCCTCTTGTCTGCTTTAGCAAGAGGGACGGTTTTTTTCTTAACCTGCTCGTGCGCCGAGCCCTTGGCAGGTGCCAGCCGCTTGTTCATTCACCTTCGTACATGCGAACAAGCAGCCACCTTATGGCGGGCTCTCTTCCCTTGCGCACGAGCGCATTGCCTTATCCGGTTCTCAAAGTACGTTTAGGGCTTGGTGTGCTCTTTGGGTGGGACGGATGGTGTAAGAGGTCCACAGCAGCTTTTTAACCTCGGTGTTTATAGAAGCCGTCCCGCCCAATGAGCACGCCCGGTGTGCCCTTTGGGAGAGGTTGCCGAAGACTGGCCTAGCGAATGCCTGGATACAACAACCTCCCCCAGGGGACACGCCAAGAGGCGTGCAAGCGTTATTCGATGCGCGCAAGCTCGTAGCCAGCATCCTCGTAGTGGTCATTGAGGGTCTTGGTTATGCGCCTCGCAATCTCTTCGTCCCTGTAGAGGCCATAGACCTTCAAGCCCTCTTCGTCCTCGCTCACAACTGCCCACTCTTGGCCTTTGATGGCCTGCTTTGCGGTAATGGTCTTCATGGCGTGCCCTCTCTCTTAGATCGTCTGCGCTAGTACACGGGTTGGGTCGAGGTGCGGTCAAAGCCAAGGTCGCAGACGAGTGTGTCCACGAGGTCGCTTGCGACGAATGCCGCGCGCTCGTCTCCCCTGCCCGAAAGCATCAAGGCGTCGAATATGCACTGACTCGCGTTGTTGATGCGCCTGCACAGCTCTTTGCCGTTACGCCTGCCGTATGCATAGCAGCTCTGGGGGATGAATGGCGCCGCCTTCTCTGGGTAGAAGACGGTGAGTTCGCGGCCGTCTTCCAGCTTGTATTTGCTCTGCGTTGCCATGGTCTTTCCTTTCGTTCGGGTGCCTACATTGCGGTTTGGTCGGGTAGATCTTCTTGTCTGGTGGTTTTGCTAAGGCGCACGTTCGTAAGTCGTGCGATCATAGAGTTGAGAATGTCTGGCGCTAGGCCAGTGCGGTTTTTATGCTGTTGTCGGCGCGTGTAACGCCTCCGCATAGTCGGCCAGAATGCCGTCGAAGGTCGATAGCCCGATCTCATCGGCCACGCGACGAACCTCAGCAACGCTGAACTCCTTGCCTTCCACGCCACGACGCTTCCAGCTGAAGGTGTTGGGAGCCATGCCAATCTTCTTGGCAAGCTCTTCCTGCGTCATTCGCTCCTTGCGCAGGTAGGCCGCAATCTCTGTATCCAAGCTCTTGAAGTACATCTCAACTCCCTTCAATCATTGAGATACTTTTTTTGGGCTTGGTTGGCTTTGTCAACCAAGCCAGTTACTATTTCCCTACCTAGGTAGGGAACCGTGCTAGGCAACGACCTCCCAACCGTTGCGCTTGGCAAAGTTCTGGGCACCACGAGCGGTCTTCCACTTGGCGGTGGCGCTGTGGCACACGTCACCCGTGTTCGCGTGCTTGAGGCCGTAGCGGGTTCCATCCGTGGTGTTGTTGCTGAAAACCTTGACCTTCATTTCGTGCTCCTTCATGGTAGAGGTATGTACTTAAAAAGTAAACGAATGTACTTTATGCTTCCAGAATAGTACACGTATTTACTTTGTCAAGTATTATATTGAATCTTTCGGTAAATATATGTACTCTTATATTGAGGTGATGAAGATGAGTTTTGGTAACAGAGTCCTGGATGCTCTTGTAATGCGTGGTATGAGCCGAGAAGAGCTGTATGCGAGAACCGATCTAAAGTCCTCGTATCTTGTTGGATATATCAAGAACCCGAACCGCAGTCCAACGTTATCCACAGCCTGCAAAATCGCGCTCGCGCTTGACGTTTCTCTAGATTACCTTGCCGGCCTCATCGACGAGCCGCGCCCCATCGAGCGCGACGAGAACGGCAACATCGTCCTGTCCGAATCCCTCCTACAAAGGCAGCTCGGGGACGGCTTCTCCAAGCTCAACGACGAAGGCCAGATGAAGGCCGTGGACTATGTGCGCGACCTCACCGAGCTTGAGCGCTACACCGATCGGGCAAAAAATGAAGCCAGCGACGCTGCTGGTGCTTAGGAGGTGAAGCCGGATGGATATTCGAGAGATTGACAAGCGAAAGCTAACCCTGGATGACATGCGCCACGAGGATAGTGATGGCGTTGAGTTCTGGTATGCACGTGAGCTTATGGGGCTGCTCGGCTATGCACAGTGGCGTAACTTTGAGGAAGCGATTCGACGTGCCATGGAATCGTGCGAAACCAGCAAAACACCAGTTGAACAACATTTTGCTGAGGTCAGCAAATCATCTCCGATGCCAAACGGTGGCTATCGGGAAGTGCGAGACTACAAGCTGACGCGCTACGCCTGCTACCTCATCGCCATGAACGGCGATACGCGCAAGGAGGAGATAGCGTTTGCACAATCCTACTTCGCAATGAAGACGCGATCTGCTGAGCTGATTTCGCAACGCATGATGGATTTGCGAAGGCTGGTCGAGCGTGACGCCCTGCGAGACACGGAGACGCACTTCGCGGCGGTCGCATTCGAGCATGACGTTAACCAGAAGGAGTTTGCCGTCATAAAGTCGAAGGGCGACGCTGCGCTCTTTGGCGGCTATGACACGCGGGCGATGAAGAAGAGGCTCGGCATGTCCCAGAGAAAGCCCCTCGCCGACGGGCTCAACGGCATTGCGATAGTGGCAAAGAACCTCGCTACGAGCATGACGGCGTTCAACGTCGAGCAGCAGGACATACGCGGGGCGCGACCCATAGAGGGCGAGCACGTCGCCAACAACCAGAGTGTGCGGGGTGCGTTGGTCTCTCGTGGCATCAAGCCGGAGGACTTGCCGCCCGAGGAAGACGTTGGCAAGGTGGCGAGAAAGATCAAGGCGGACGAAAGGCAGCTCAAGAAGGAGATCACTGGCTTTTCATCGATGGGAGGGGAAGGTGGTTCGACCGACGCGAAATAGCACGAAATAGCGCGAATCTGGCATGGGACGAAAGCGCCCCCGCACGCCCGACCAAAGCCGTGCAGGGGCAATGACTCCCACCAGACAAAAAAGAAAAGGTTCCGAAGCCAGTTCTTAGGAAGGAGTGCGTATGTCATCATCGCACAACACCGCCAAGCGGTCAAAGCTTGGCAGCAAACGAGAAGTTAG
>CADCPM010000100.1 GCA_902803315.1 uncultured Coriobacteriaceae bacterium | reverse complement strand
GAGATGCCCAACGACGCCAGGCTCTCCGAGCCGGGGCGGATCGACCGCTACCTGCCCTGGTCGGACGACGTGCCCGAGGCGTGCAGGTTCGTCCCCAGGGGAAAGGTTGACGAGGACGAGGCGCTGCCCGACGAGCCGATTGTGGACGAGGGCGCCCTGGAGTCCGCCTTGGGGAGCTCCCAGAGCCTTCCCGCCCGTGGCCGGTAAACCTCTCGGAGCCTTCCCAGGCGTCGTCGGGAAGCCTCCGACAACCCCACCACGCGAATCTCGCGGACTCGCATGCGTGCCCATGCCATATGCGGTTGTCGCCTGTTGACCAGGGGCACCAACTCCTTCCACGATCGCCGTCAATCCCGACGGTCACATAGTGGCTGAGGGCGACGTCACTTTGAAGACGCGCTACTTTTGGCGCTTACGTTCCTTGGGCAGCGCTAATTCTGTCGAGATTTATCTCTTTAAGTGTATTCTCATCCTAATAATATATGTTCACGCGTGAGATGCCATGTTTATATCACGAGAAGCAACTAGGACTCCTGTTCCACTTTAAGTGTATATATGATAATAGCAAAAGATCGAATCGTTGTAAGAGAGCGAGCGAATAACCGGACAACATGACCGCGCTGGTCGAACCGGTCTTGTGCGCAACGCCGCTTACGAAGTTCCCTCGTGGTTTCGGCTGGCGCCCGTGGGTGAGTCTTGCCAAGATTTTTGAGGGGATGATTGCTAGCTAAGCGTGCGGAGGGCGCTGATGGAAAGCACGCTGTCTGTGAGAGGAGGAACTGGTGGTACGTAACAAGCATGAATATCGGATAGCAATGGGGCATGGACAAGGCGAACAGCGTCATGTTTACGAGTATTCATATGGTTCCACGCGGGGGATTCATCTTTGCGTGGCTGATGATTTTGCGGAAATCATTGTTCACATGGCGCCATTCTATGACGTCCGCGAGTTGTTTACTGAAGGCAGTCCATTGTTCTCGGACGCGGTGAAGAAGGCCTGCATCCTTCATCTCCTTTGGTACTCTCGCCAGCTTCCTCTTGACTCAGCGCGTGTTTACGTCGACGAGGCGGAGGCGTATAGCTGGCCCGATGCTGTGCTATGCAGTCTCTTCACGGGGCCAGAATTGTTGCGTTCCGTTCCTACTGACACCATTACGGATGCAGCGGTGGCAAGGATACTTGATATCAAGCCTTCGCGTCAGGGATGCATTGATGCAGCGTTGCATGCTTATCTATACGCAAAGAGCAAGGCGCTCGAGGCTGACAGGCTCATTTATCTATGGATGTCGATAAACGGCCTGTACTCAACGGTATCACAGCTGGTGCAGAAACGCATCGGGAGCGGTCGGTGCAGAAAGGAGTACAAGAAGATAGAGAGGCTAGTTCGTGTGTACAACCTCGGAAACTCCTTTCATGACTCTGGCCAGAGTCCTTACAGGGGTCTGGTGGATAAGGTGGCATGCATAGTGAGAGAGATGCCGGATGGCGTGAAACGAAGCGACCTGGAGGAAGGACAATTTGCAGAACAGGTGCACGACGTCATAACGCATACCGCGCCTGAGCTCGACATAACGCCCTATGGATACGTGCTACTGGCTCTCAGCTACCACTACAGATGCAGCCTCTTCCATGGGTCCAAGCCGCTGCCGCTCTATGCCCACGAGTCGGAGCATAGTCTCCGTTGTTTGCGCGTGTGTAACGACCTGCTAGAGGAGTTCTTGGACGAGAATCTGCTTCTTTGGTTTGACGAGTCGCGTCGGGACAATCTGTTTTCGGACGTGTTGGATCGAGTGGCTTGCCAAAGCGGATAGATAATCTGTTCCGTGCGCTATTTGTTGAGGTATACAACGTTGCAAACACGTCACCAGGCTCTCTTTTGGGCTATTGGTTGGCGCTCCTGACGTGGGCGCAAGCGTGAGGTTGCGAATCAGCGGACGTATCTGGAGTGGATGCTTTCCCTAGATGACCGGCGTGCCCGACATGCGTGGCCAAGGTTGGTTGGCCGCTGCCCCCCGCTCTCCGGCGAGGTCCCCGCGGGCTGTAGCCTCTCCGCTGAAAGACCCACGAGCAATTTTGGAAAATGGGATTCGGTAGACCGCTTTGGGAATCTTCTAGAGCTTTCCCAAGCATCTGCGTAGGGCTTCGATGTTATACGGCTTATGTCAACCACTTGAATTGGCTTTATTGCACAACAGCGAATTCTTGTCCTCTGCCCCTCGTACAATACTCGCGAATTGATGGGGGCGTTGTGATTGGGGCTGTTCCAATCGCAAAATGATCCGCAGAAAGGCTTAGGCTGGTAGTCGAATTAGTGTCAGTGCAAAATAGAAGGCATTCATTGTTGGGATGTGATGGATTGTCGTATGGTAGAGATTGTTGACTGCTCATCTTGGAAACCTTATGAAGGCAATACCGAGGGTAGCGGAAGAAGCGAGAAGAAGTGGCTGGTTTCGAATGACGGACAAATCGGTCTGTTCAAGTACCCAAAGTATGACTCTACGTCGATGCATATTACTTACGAACACGTCTCAGAGCATCTCGCTCATGAGCTTGGCAATCTGCTCGGCGTTAAGACCGCTAAGGTTGACTTGGCATCATATGATGGCCATATGGGCTCGATAAGCTATCTCATTGTCAAAGAAAACGAGATGCTTTGCGAGGGAATACAGTTCGTTTTGGGCCATCATCCAGACTACGATCAGGATAAGCTATTCGATCCCTCTTCTGGGGAACACTATTCGATTAAGCACATATTCGAAGCCATCGACTACGAGCCGTTTAAAGTCTATTGGATTGAAATGTTGCTGTTCGACTTCCTAATAGGGAATACCGACAGGCATCAGAGCAACTGGGCATACATTCTTTGGAGGCAAGACTATTCCGATGAGGCCGCCTTTCGTATGCGCCCGTGCCCGCTATATGACAATGGTTCCTCATTGTGTTGTTACGTCAGAGACGATCAGCTTCAGGGGTACTTGGGGAGAGACGTGTTGAGGTTCAATTCCCTCGTTGATACGAAGTCGCGTTCGGCAATACGTATTGACCCGCATAGCAAGCAGCGTCCACAACATTCCGACGTCGTACGCTACTTGCTGTTAAACTACCCTTCGACAAAGCGTATAGCCGAATCCTACCTTGAACGACTCAATCCGGCCAGCATCAGTTCCTTGGTTGGTGTCTATCAGGACGATCTGGTGTCACCAGACAGAAAGAGTCTTCTGATAAGATTTCTCCAGAGGAAGACTAACATACTCAAGACCCTTGTTATGGAGAGTTAGCATGTGCGAGAAAAACCGTGACTTCCTTTATCTCATTTGGAAAGACCCCCGCAGTCGAAGAAACTTTACTGTTGGCAAGCTCTCGAGAGGCGATACCTACTCCTTCGAATACTGTGAGGAATATGAGAGGGCAAAAGAGGTGGGATGGGAATTCCTCAAGTCCTTTCCAGAGGACAGGGTGTATAAAAGCCCATCGCTGTTTGCCGCATTTGCCTCACGTCTTCCCGACCCAAAGAGAAGGAACATCGAAGACATTCTTCAAAAGTATGGACTCTCTGAGTACGATGCCTACGAACTGCTTCGGAAGAGTACGGGGAGGCTTCCGATTGATACGTACGAGTTTGTCGATCCGATTTTTCCGGATGACCAGACCGTTGAAAAAGAGTTCTATATCGTTGGAATAAGGCATGCCTCGGGGTGCTGCGGAAAGGATTGCGGTCGTTTGCCTGTGGCTGGGCTGGGCGACGAGCTGGTCCTGCAACTGGAACCAGAAAACGAACACGACGAGTTTGCGGTGGCAGCCTATACGCAGCGTGGCGAGATGCTCGGATATGTTCCTCGCTACTATAGCGAAAGCGTTTCGACAAGGCTTGGCCGGGGCATGACGTATACCTGCAGGGTCATTGAGGTAAACGAAAAAGACCATGATTGCGAGAATTGTCTTAAAGTGCTGCTGAAGATGCCGAAGAGGCAATGAGGGCAACTCTGTTTGCTGGAGGGCATGGTGCTTGTGGCGCCAACCCGCCTCTTCCAGAGTAAGCCTATAACAATATCCTCAAAGACGTTCGAGATCTGCGCTCGGTCATATGCCGGTTCACTTACCGACGTCTAGTTGTGCTGTGACACCTCTTGCACTTCTGTTTCCCTGGCAACAATTTAGACACTGGCGACCTTGGACGGTAAGCGGCAACACCTCCAAAACGTTGTGCTCGGCAATGAATCCCACACAATGGGCGAGTGCCATGGCGGATGGCCAAAGGTGGGCTGCTCTCTTGCATTGCGTGTTCCGCGAGCCACGTACACGATCAGCGATCGAGCGCAATCGTAGTCTACTGCTGGGCATGCGCTCTGGCTGGTAGAAGCCACCTGTTGCAGCCTTAATGCTGTTTTGCACAATCGATTATCTAGCCTTAGCGCACGAATACTCAGCTAAGATTGTCCTTAAGGAATGGGACTATCCATTTTGTTGTCTTTTCAGCGCCGTAGGTGTTGAGGTGGCGCGCGTTGTAAAAGTCCTTTGACACGTCAAGGCCAATCTCTTCCGCGTGCTCATTGAGGTCCAGATAAGTTAGGCTCAGCTCCTTGGCCAAGGCCTTCACGGAATCGGAGCTGCTCCGAGTCCAATCGCAGTCTGGCGACTTGAAGAGGACCAGCTTTGCGCCGATTGCCTCGCACCTCTTCATGATGTAGCGGATGGTCTCGACGTTACGTGCGGGCGCTTGGGTCGCCTTGCCGGGCGAATCGGACGCGAGGGCAATGGAGAGCCCGGACTCAACGTGCTCTCGTGGAAGGAAGCCACGTCGCCGCAGCGTATCGGCCGAAAACCCACGTGGGTCCAAGAGATACGAGAAGTCATTGTGGTTCAACGACTTCCACCGGTCGTGGTATTCGATTATTGGCGTAAAGGTATACTCCAGCGAACGCGGTATATCCCCATTCAATATCTCGTACAGAGACCAGAACTTCTCTGCGGAGGCGGGCATTGCGGTGTAGTTCCAGGCGAGTGCGTCGCTTCCAACATACTTGCCCTCCACAAGCGCGCTGCAGGTTTCCAGCATAACCAGACGTGGACGCTGCCTCTGCAAAGCTGTATCGAAGTAGTATTTTGTGGCTGCGAACTCTTGCCCCGACGCACCGTAATCGAAGAAGCTGATCCCGTGCTCCTCGGTTAGCCTTTGCGCGTCGATGGTGCAGAACATCTGCGACGACCCAATAAACAGCGCGTCAACGCTATTCTCATCTAAGTATCTGTAGGCAGTGGTTATGGCAGTTCCGTCCGTTTTGAATTTAGGGATAACGAGCGCCTGTGCCGCCTGGAAAGCGGCAACGCAAATCGCAACCGATATCAACGTGCAAGCCACGCCCACCAACGTGCCCTTCTTAAGCTTCATACCCTATCCCTAGAACTCAAAGTAAATGAAATTGCTTGCATCGTAGCCTCCGCCGTAGGCGCCAAACACGACTATGCACAACAGCATGGCACCAATTACGAGAGTTCCTAGCGCTGGACCATGGCCAAAGGCCAGGGAGAACACCGATTTGCCACGCTCGCGCAAAAGATCGATGGCAAAGAGCAAAAGAGCGGCAATGGCAACGAGCGCAAGAAACGCCCCCGCATTCACTCCGCTAAGAGATTCGGAGGAAAAGACGGCAGACACCTGGGAGGGGGAGGGCAGGGCAAACAGCCTGCCCAGCATGTTCACCGCATCCATAAACGTCTTTGAGTTGAAGAATGTCCATGCGACCAGCATAAGCGCTGTGGTGCGCAAAGACTGGAAGACGCGCCATCCCAATGACTCCGCGTTAACGTGCAGCAACTGCCTTACTTTGGCGAAGAGCGGCTCAAACAGCTCGCCGGTAAAGATGTAGAGGAACTGGAGCAGTCCCGTACCAAAGATGAAGTTGAAGGAAGCCCCGTGCCACAGGCCGATAAGCGACCAGAGTATGAGCATTCCCACATAGGTGGGGATGCGTCTCGACGCGTCTTTGCCGAACCGAGGGCGGAGCCCCCTGCCGAGCGCCTTGAGCATCCTTGACTTGAGGACGGGGTAGAAAACGTAGTCCTTAAGCCAAAGGCCCAAGGTTATGTGCCACCTTCGCCATAACTCGGAGATGTTCCTGGAGAAGAACGGCTGCTCGAAGTTCTCGGGCAGCGTGATACCAAACAGCTGCCCAATTCCCACCACTATGTCCATGTATCCCGAAAAGTCTGCGTAAAGCTGTATCGCGAAGCATACGATTCCCAGGGCAATCCCCAGTCCCTGGTACTAATGGTAATGCCCGAAGATCTCTGCGGTTAGAATGGCAACTTGGTCGGCAATGCACATCTTCTTTAAGTAGCCGCCGAGTATGCGTACGAGCGCCCTCCCTTTCCAGACGGGCCTTTTGCGCATTTTTGGCTCGTCGCACACCTGCGGCATGAGGTCGCCGTAGCGATTGAAAGGACCTTGCATAATCGCCAAGAAAAGCGAGCTGAAGAGAAACACCTTAAGGGGGTTTCTCTCTGCCTTTACTATGTCCCTGTGAACGTCCAGCAAGTAGCCCACCAGCTGCAGGGAGTAATAGGATATCCCTAGGGGCACGATGATTCCCTCTGCGGTCCATAGGTGCCAGTTCATGAGGTTGTTTATCCCCAACGCAAACGGGGTGTAGTATTTGCAGAGCGCCAGGTTGCCTACAACAACGACCACGATCGCTATAACGAGCAGGCGCTTCGACCGGGTCGCCTTCCCCTTACGCTCTTTGCGCTCTTCTTTGGTGGCGCTCTTCCTGTTGTCCTTCAGCCAAGACTCATAGGCGTCCGAAACGGCTTGAATCCGGATTGCGAAGAACCATATTGCCAGGCTCGTGGCAAACAGGATGGGCAGGCCAGCCAGGCTGTAGCTCGCATAGAACACGACGCTTGAGGCAAGCATCGCAACCCACTTCCATTTGGCGGGCATGAGCCACCACGCAAGGAGCGACGCCGCCACGAACGCAAGAAACTCGAAGGATGTTGAAGCTGGTAGCTATCCGCGATTTGTGTTTGGCAAAGGCAACAGAGCGGTCGTTGGCGGGGCTACGAATGCGGAAGCAGTAACAAGGTGTCCGTGGCTATACGGTGGGTGTTGCTGGTTTATGCATGGTCCACCACTCGAGTGGCATGTGCAGACGTCGTGTCTTTGGCAGACACGAGATGTGCTTGCGGGTAAACTGTGCGTGATTGGCCAAGAGACTAAAGGTTGGGCAAATATGTGCGCGCAAACGATAACGGATGCCAGTGGCATTCAAGAGCTACAAAACAACACGGTGGTTGGCGAGCCAGAGCTAAACGACAGCCGCATCGTGTTTAAGGGTGAGAACAACATCCTTTATTGCGAGGAAGGCGTGCGCCTGCAAAACGCGTCCATCACGTTCGGCGGGAGCAACGGGCTTGTGGTTTTGGGGTCCAACAAAAACCCCTGCTACCTCGATTTGACCCTGTACAACGATTGCAGCGTCGTGATCGGTCGCAACGTCTATTTCAACGGCGCCCTTAGGACGATCGTCTCGGAGCAACGCACCATAGCCATTGGGGACGGTTGCCTCCTGTCCTTTGGGATTTGGATGCGGACCGCGGACCCCCACTTGGTCTACGACGCCAAAACGTACAAGCGTCTTAACTACAGCAAGGACATTATTATTGGCGACCACGTGTGGATCGGCCAGGACGCGTTTGTCCTCAAGGGGACTACCATTGGGTCTGGCTCCATACTGGGCGCGAGGAGTGTCGTGGCGGGCAAGACCATACCCTCCAACACGAGCTGGGCAGGCAATCCCGCGCGCCTCATAGGTGAAGACGTGTTTTGGGAGGGGAGTTGCGTCCACATGTGGACCCGCTCGAAAACCGAGAAGAGCAAGAAGTTGCGCACGAAGGACTATTTGTACAAGGAACCCTCGCGCTCGATCGTGGAATCGTTCGTGGCTGATCCCGAGCTGCCGTCGCAGCAGCGCCTCGAGCACTATCTTGCCAACGGCTTTGGTAACGGGTCGCACGACAGGCTTGCCGTAGGCCCTGGGGAGAGGCATGATGGCAGCGCAAGGGGGAAGGGGTCCATACGCCAGGGCATAGCGGGTCTCGCTAGGCGAATGGGAAGCTCCAGGTGATTCAGCTGGAGGTCTGGCGCAGCCATGAGCTTGTATGTTCTTTTCCGTTAGCATAAAACCAACTATCAATATCTGCTACCCTGTCTAATTGATTTATTTCTACAACAATAGCTTGGATTCGAATGAGTGACATCGACCTTTCCTTTGTTGTGCCTGCGTATAACGAGGAGAAGAACATACGCCCTTTTTTGGAGGCAATGAGGGATGCGGTGTCTTCGCGAAAGATGCGCGTAGAAATAATTTTCGTTGATGATGGGAGCGCGGATCGTACGTGGGAGGTCGTGTCGGACGTTGCCAGCGACTGGGAGTCAAGCAGTATCGCGATACGCGGCATTTCGTTCTCCAGGAACTTTGGCAAGGAATCCGCTATGCTCGCCGGACTTGGGCAGACGGTAGGCAATTGTGTGTGCATAATCGATGCCGATCTACAACAGCCGCCATCTACGGCTCTTCAAATGTACGACTTGCTTATATCCTCTCCAGCATATGACTGCGTTGCCGCCTATCAAGAGGAGCGAAAGCAGGGCAAGATCATCGGTTCGATGTCCTCAGCATTCTATGGCTTGCTGGGAGACGCTTCGGGCATGGAGGTCGTTCCCAACGCGAGTGACTTTAGGGTCATGCGGCGGTCGGTCGTCGACGCCTTGCTGTCCATGCCGGAGTACCATCGTTTTTCTAAGGGACTATTTGCCTGGGTTGGCTTTAAGACGCTGCCTTTTGCGTATGTACCAGCCGAGAGGAATGCTGGCGAGAGCAACTGGGGCTTCAAGAAGCTCGTCTCGTACGCGTGGGAGGGTCTCGTTTCCTTCTCGACCGCTCCGCTTAAGGTGATGACGGCGTTTGGATTGCTGTCCGCAGTCGCTGCCCTCGTTATGCTGATTGTTACCATGATCAAGCGCATAGCCTTGGGGGTTGACGTTCCAGGCTACGCCACCATCGTGGCGCTCATCCTGTTCTTTGGCGGTGCCCAGCTTATTGGTATGGGAGTTTTGGGGACCTACGTGGCCAGGACGTACATAGAGAGCAAGCGGCGCCCCTCGTTTATCGTACGCGATGCGGTTTCTTCGGAAGAGGAAGCGGCGCGATGAAAAAGCCTGACGAAAGCGTAATGCGAGTTGTGAAGTATGTGGCGGTTGGTGGCTCCACCGCGCTTCTTGAGCTTGTGCTCTTTCGTTTGCTGTTTTGGGTCACGGGTGGCAACGTTGCCATTTCCAACGTGTCTGCCGTGGTGGTTGCTACCGCCTGCAACTTTTTGCTCAACAGGTCAGTTACCTTCAAAAGCACGTCGAATCCCGTACGGAGCGGCGTGCTCTACATTCTTTTGCTCGTTTTTAACACGACTTTCTCTACGTTTGCCATTGGCTGGATGGTAAACGCGGGCTTGGTTCCCTCTCTTGCCAAGGCCATAACCCAAGGTTGTGTTGTCGTGTGGAATTACTTCCTCTATCGTAACGTCGTATTTAAAGACTGAAGACGCGTACTGAATGACGCTATGGAAAGGACGTTGTTCCTATGAAAAAAGGCCAAAGAGTTTTAAGCAAGCTAATTCCTGCGGGGATGGATGGCCGCATGGCAGCCGTTGTGCTTCTTGCGCTCTTTTTGGTGTCCCTTCTGTTTCCCTACACAGGAGATGACTGGGCGTGGGGCAGCTCCATTGGCCTCGACCGCCTTGCCGTATGGTTTGCCGACTATAATGGCCGCTACGTGGGCAATCTCCTGGTAATCGCTCTCACAAGAAACGTTATCCTTAGGTCTGTTGTGGTCGCAGCAACGATGTATGGAATCGCGCTGTGCGTGGACCGCATAGTCAAAGCGCGTGGTCCCTTGGCGTTTTGGCTCTCGCTTTTGTTGATGTTTTGCATGCCAGCTACAGTGCGGGCGCAAGGCATTGTGTGGACCTCGGGCTTTACGAACTACGCAGTGCCGGCACTTTTTATCCTCATGTACTTCGCCTTGTTCCGCGATGCGTTTTTTGAAGGGTATGTTCCCAACGCCTCAAGGGTGGTTCCCTGCCTGATTCTTGGTTTCGTAAATGCGCTCATAATGGAGAACGTTACCTTGTTTAATGTGGGCATATCTGCCGTAATGCTCGTGTACACGCGCGTGCGACACAAACGATGGGACCTCACTCAGGCTGCATTCCTTCTGGGGTCCGTAGCGGGGTGCGTGGTAATGTTTACCAATGGTGCATACTCAAATGTTGCCGCAGGGGAAGATGGATACAGGAGCGTTGCGGATCGGAGCCTTAAGGGAATCGCAAAGAAAACGCTCTTTAGCATCGTTTCCCTTTTGGTGCTCAACAACTGGGCGGTTAATGCGTGCTGGGCGGTTGCGGGCGTGGCAACGGCGATTCGTCAGCGCACCAAGGCATCTGTTGTTGCGGCGATTCCCTTGGTTCTTATGGGATGTATCTCCATGCGTTCCATCGCTTTGCCATACACGTTTAAATCGGGCGCAACATCGGGCGTTGTGGTAGGTGCCTGTGGCTTGCTTGCCATTGCGGCGTTTGTTGGCATGCTCTATGTTGCAACAAAGCATGCCGGCAGGCTCGGACAGGCTATCGTGCTCTCGGTTTTCGCGTTGTCGCTGCCCCTTGTGTTGGTAAATCCCATTGGGCCAAGGTGCTTCTTCCCAACATATTGTTTGTTCGTTCTGTCTGCGTGTCTTGTAACAAAAGGTGCCTTTGAGGGCGAAAGATATCCAAGCATAGGATGGGTGCTGCCCTTGGCTTCGCTTATGCTTTGGTCATCGTGGGTGGTTATTTTTGGAGAGGCGTGTATTGCCGACTATGCGCGCGTGAGTGCCGCCAAGGAGCAGGTTGCTCAGGGCGCTACGGTCGTAGAGGTTAAAAAGCTGCCGAACAGCAATCAGCTGCACGTTCCAAATCCAAGCGACGAGCCATGGAATACGAGGTTCAAGATGTTCCATGGCATAGATAAAGAAATAGTGGTCGTGTGCAAATAGGCACACTCGTTATCGTTCTTTGGGGGCTTCGTGAGGTCTAAGAGTTTTTTGGGGACATATGCAATCGTTACTGCAGGTCTTGCAGGTTCGCTGTTTCTTGGTGGGCCAAAAGTGGCAATGGCTGCCGAATTGGAAGGCCAGTTGCCTGGTGTTGGCCAAAACGATTCGGGCGTCGTAGAGGAAAAGGCGAATCCCACAGAGAATCAACAGGATAAAAAGCAGGATGCTCCCAAGGAAGAGATCGAAGGCCCTGCCGTTCCTGTTGACAAAGAACTCGATGACGGTGAAACGGCAGCCGGGAATGTGGAAGATGGTTCCACAGCTAATGGTTCCCCAAATCAGCCGGTAGGCGATTCGAACGACGTCTCTAAAGCCGATCCCGTGAAAGAAACTCCAAGCGTGGATCAGGCTAGCGACAATTTATCTGACGCGGCCAACGCAGCCAACGCAAATGCTGTTGCCAGCGACGTGAGTGACAAGCAGAAACTGACCGAGCCCGTTAAGGATGCTAACGCAAAGCAAGGTGCCAAAGTCGAACTCGAGCTTGCGTCTGCAAAGGCTAATCCAAAAGCCCCGGCGAATGCAACGATTGCTCCAGCTACCGAGGTGGTAATTGAGACAACGACTCTTGCAGTCAATCGTAGCCTTGAAGAAGGCGTTTACGTTATTAGCTCGGCGCTAAGCGAGAATCTTGCGTTGGACGTGGCTACCGCATCGGAAAAGGATCGGGTAAACGTACAGATGCGCACGCTTGACAACTCGCTGCGTCAGCGCTGGCTGCTAAAGTACGATAGCGATGGTTTCGTAATCCTAAAGAATATGCTTTCTGGAGCGGCTCTTGACGTCTTTGGCGGTAGGAGGAAGTCGCGTACGAATGTGCACCAGTATCACGAAAACGGAAGCGATGCCCAAAAGTGGTTGCCCGTTCCTGTGGGAAATGGTCGCTATGTGCTTCGTTCCGCGCTCGACCCTAACCTCGTACTGGATGTGTATGGTGCTGGGACTAAAAGCGGAACCAATGTGTGGATATATCAACGCAACGGCAGCTTGGCCCAAACGTTTTTGTTCACTCCCGTTAGTTATGCGCAGGCAGTGGAGCGCGTGCTTGAAGATGGTTACTACACGATTCGTACTTCCCTGAATAGCGATTGCGTGCTAGACATACGCTCTGGGTCCACCGCCGATGGCGCGAATGTGCAGATTTTTTCGGACAATAGCTCTACGGCGCAGGTTTTCTATCTCCAATATGAGGATGGCTACTACCACATCACCAACGTCAAATCCAATAAGCGCGTGGTTGCCAGCGGATATGGAACGAAAATGCGAACGAACGTCAGCCAGCAGACTGGCAGCGCTGCCGCATCTCAAGATTGGGCGATTAAGAGGGATGGAAACTGCTATCGTATCGTAAATCGCGCGAGTGGCCTTGCGTTGGATGTGTATAACGGAGAAGGCCGACCATCTGCCAATGTGTGGCTCTATAGGCAAAACTCATCGTTGGCACAAGCATGGTACATCCAGATGTATGAGCCTGCAGAAAACGGGTGCGTGTATTCTATTCAAAGTGCAAAGAACGCAAAGGTTGCAGTTTCTGCCTCGGGTAACTCTAATTGGTTTGGCAAGAATGTGCAGCTCAGCACCTATTCGGGAGACTTTAGCGAAAAATGGATCGCGCATCGTCAGGCTGATGGAAGCTTTGCGTTTGAGTCTGTGGCCTCGGGACGTTATCTTGGCCTTGTGGGTAGCAATGTTCACGAAACGACAAAGCGAGGAGACGGATCGACGTCTTGGATCCTAATGCCCTCTTCTTCTGGCATCCGTTTTGAAAACAAAAAGACTGGCCAAATGATGGATGTTAACGGTGGAAAAGCGCGTGCGAAGACAAATATCAAGCTCTGGAAGGCAAACGGAAGTGTTGCGCAGGCCTTTAATCTTAACCGTCGCAATCTGCTTGAAGAGTCCGCATACACTATTGCATTGGCTAACAACGGACGGCTTATAGACGTCAGAAGCGGGAGCACGAAGGAAAACGCGGCCATTCAACTATTCCATTCAAATGGTTCTGTTGCGCAGAAGTGGTTCGTGGTGAACAACTATGATGGTTCGGCGACGTTTGTGAGCGTAAAAAGTGGGCTCGCGCTGTCTTCGGACGGCAACGGCCGAATCGTGCAAAAGAGCGTCGGCGGAGGTAAGGACCTTGCACATCGGTGGGTTGTTCGGCCAAGCGGAAGCGGAACGTTTATCCTTCAATCTATGGGCAACGACCAGCTGTCCCTGTCTCTTAGGAGTGGAGGGGATCGAGCAGATGCCAATCTGGCCAGGAACGCTACGCTAAACCAGTTCGTCTTTAAACGAGCGAGTGCCAAACGACCCGCGGGCCTAAAGTCGGAAGCGAGAAGCATATCATTCTGTGACGGTGCACGTACTATGGTTGACAGGGGGTCCCAGCTGCGACTGGCAATAGACTTAAGCCCTCGCACGGTAACCGGTACGCAGATTAGCTTTGGTGTTGCTGACCCCACTATCGTGAGCGTTGATTCCCACGGTACGATCAACGCATTGCGCGCAGGTGCCACGACGGTAACCGCACGCCTGAAGGGGAGCACAGGGGCAAGCGCGAGCATCTCCGTTGTGGTGCGTGAGAATCGCGGGCTCATTACGAACGATATGCTCTCTGGCATAAACCTGAACGCCGTCGACAGCCTCATGATTGTGGCTCATCCGGATGACGAGACGTTTTGGGGAGGAGCGCATCTAATTGAGGGCAACTACCTCGTCGTATGTATGACAAATGGCACCAACCCCGTGAGGAGTATGGAATACAATCGTGCGATGGACCTAAGCAATTCTGAGCGGCTGATTCTGAGCTATCCCGACGCAGACAATAATGGCGAGCGCGATGGATGGAACTATTGCTCTGCGGGCATTGCGAATGATTTGCAGAAGCTGATTTCGCTCAAGAGCTGGACCACGATAGCGACCCATAATCCGCAGGGTGACACGGGGCACATGCAGCATAAGCTCGTCAATTCGCTGGTAACAAAAGCTTGTAACAACGCGTCGTGTGCTAACCGCCTGTGGTACTTTGGGCAGTTCTACGCGGCTGGCTCAAAGGAGCTTGCCAGGCTTGCGCCAAATGTATCGGGCGAAGTGTTGAGCCGCAAGCTGCAAATGGCGAATTTGTATACAGCGGAGGCGACGCCGTACAACCTGTATTGGAAGCAAATGATGCCGCATGAGCATTGGGTGAAGGCCTAGGCGATAGGAGGCCTTGTCCCTTTTTGCGATTCGGTGGACTCCGGGGTCGTGGGTTGGCGCCTCTTTAAGGGACTGCCTGGCAGCGTTGAGGCGGTCGGCCGCTTTGGCGAGGTGTTCGAGCGGCTCTTGATGCGTCCCTTTGGGCTTGCGTCACCGGTCTGGCTCAGCCCACGATCAGTTCGTCGGACGTTGCGCCTCCGAGCTACGCCAGTGGATCGCCGCGCCGTCCATATGCTCCGGAAGCGGCCGCTCGATTCCGACCGCCTTTGCCGTGCGTGGTACGTCCCGCGCCGTGGACGCCGCGCATCCAACAGAGAAGGCCATGTTGCACTAGCTGACTCCCATGGCCGTCAGCCTGAGGATTTCCCCGTACTTGCCACGCTTTTCCCTTTCTTGGGAATGGGGCGATCTCTTCGTACCACGGGGAAGCATGCGGCTGTCCTATCGGTGTAGCACCGTTGCATCGTGGAACGGTGCACCGCCGCAGCGTGGAATCATGGATTGCAGAAGGCGCAGTGCGCAACTGAGGTTGAGAACTTAAACCAAAGATGGGACAAAGAGTCCATACGCATGTTCGGCACTGAGCGGAAAAGGGCTGCTATAGCGACTTTCGTCAAGTATGACATACTACGTCGGCACGATTGCTAAGCTCATAACTTGCGTCGCGCGCAACTGTCTTGCCGTCTTACTTACGGGCGAATTCTTGTCTCCTGTACCTGATAGGATTCGTCTTGTTCAAAAAAGCCGCTCAGGAATTGGGGGCAAGTATGTTGGAGAAAAATTACCCATTATTTGTGCTAGCCGTGCTAGACTGCAATAGCGCTGAGCGAGAGCCGCAACGAACAGAGTCCACGAGGTAAGCGCATCATAATTGATTGTATGGGCGATATATAAGGATTCGGCCAAGCCGCTGCTAACTAGACGGGAGATCGAATCCTCTCTGTCGCTGGAAGCTTCCTTTACGTGCCGCTTGGTGTCCGATTGAATGGCCCTATCTTCATCGCTTCGAACGTGATATAGTTGCCGCACATTCAAACATCAAAGCTTTGCATATTTGCTTCGCAGGGGTAGTTACGCTGCATGGGGATAGGGTGATCAAACGCATCATTCGTATAGTTCTCCCAAACCATCTCTATTCTTCACTAGCGTTTACTGAAATCTATACACCATTCGAGGAGGCATCGACGCAATGCATATCCCTCCCTATCACCTTTACAAGTACAAGGCGCTGTCCACAGAAAGGGACATCTGCCGAACAATTGCCATCATCGAGGATGGGACGATATATGCCCCAAAAGTGGATGAGCTGAATGACCCCTTCGAAGGTCTCGGCGTCGTGCCAGGACTAGGGTATGCGGGAGTCTCCTTGCCCAAAGCAGTCGAAAGAACTCCCTCAAGGTTCAAAAACGACATCAGGGGATGTCGCATTCTCTCGCTCACTGAGACGCCGGTCAGCCCACAAATGTGGGCATATTACGCTGGATGCTACACGGGAGCGTGTTTGCAAATCAATCCGACTCTTCTTGACGCGGAGCCGATGCGCTATGCGACAAAGGCCTACTCCATAGATGGGCTTAGGGTAGACGGTAGGGACGGAAACAACATTGCCCGCGCCAGGCTCCTCAGCAAGCATATTGACTGGTCGCACGAGCAGGAATGGCGGGTAATATACACTGGGAAGGAATCGCCTGAATACATATCTCTGGGAAATGACAATCCAAGCGCCGTAATCCTAGGACACAAATGTACAAACGAAACCATGATGCGGATACGCGAAGCCTGCTCTAAAACGAATACGCCTCTATATCAAACGTATATCTCAGATTGGAAGTATCGCGTACGCATCGTCCCGTTCGGCTTCGAGCCAAGGTTCGACGGAACTCCACTTGAAAAACAAGTGAGGGATGAATGCTCCCGGCAGAACGTCTCCATGTTTGAGGGTTGGGACTAGTCACAAGAATCGGGATTATTAGGTAGGAAGTCAAGCACTCCTGTCAGGCCTTGCCTCCATTGCCACCCCGAGCCACCTGAACCTCGCGTCTCTTTCTTCGGGCAGTTGTTCACCACCCACGCATCGCCGAGCCTGTCGGCCTTGGTGGTGTGCGCGTCCATGAGCACGTCGGTGACCGACATCCCGATCCCGGACCTGGCTATTGCGGTCCTAACCTTGCGCTATATCAGCCCAGTGACCAGCATCACGAAGGCCAGCTCCTGCTGGCGGTAGTAGTCCTGCTGATGGTGCGCGTTGCCGTCCTGTCCGCTCTTGAAGTAGTCGAAGTAGCTCTCGATCAGCGATCCTAGTACAGCGCGAACACGGACTCGACGTCGCGCACCGAGGCTGGAAGGGTCGCCTGCAGTGCGTAGGCGCCCATGAGCGGGGAGAGCTCCTCGAGCCTGGCCTCCGTGTGAATTTGAATTTCCCCCATAATCGTTGACAGGTTAGGTTCCTGCCAGAATGGTGCGGAGCCGTCAGACGAGTGGGGGGAATGGCATGTCAAGCAGCCATGCGAACAGGTACACGCCCGAGTTCAAACAAAGGGCTGTCCAGCTATACGAGAGCAGGAGCCCGGTGACGTACGCCGAGGTCGCCCGTGAGCTCGGGATAGACGCCGGCACGCTGTCCAAGTGGGTGGCGCAGGCCAGGCCCGATGACGGGGCGGACAACGCCGACAACCCCTTCCGGATGGCAGACGACCTGCGGAAGCTCCGCAGGGAGAACGAGCGCCTCAGGAGGGAGAACGAGATACTTTTAAAAGCGAGCGCCTTCTTCGCCAGTCGACAGCTGTAGGCGACGCCGCGAAGAGGGCGAGGTTCGCGTTCGTGCTGCTGCACGAGCATGGGTACGTGGTCGCCGAGATGTGCCGCGTTCTGGGCGCGGGCAGGCAGGGCTACTACCAATGGAAGAGGCGGGAGCCCAGCTCGCACGCCGTGCGCGACGCCGAGATCGCGTCCGGGATATCGCGCGTGTGGGAGGAGAGCAGGAGGACCTACGGCTCGCCCAGGGTCTTCATGCAGCTCAGGAGGGACGGCGTCTCGACCTCGGAGAAGCGCGTGGCGCGCATAATGCGCGAGCGCGGCTGGGTCGGCGTGTCCAGGCGCTGCGCCAAGAGCCCGGACGGCAGGGAGAAGAGGGCGGGCAGGAAGGACGGCGCGCCCGACCTGGTCAAACGCAAGTTCGAGGCGGACGGCCCGGACCAGGCGTGGTTCGCAGACATCACCTACGTGCGCACGTATCGAGGCTGGCCCTGCCTCGCGATCGTGATGGACATATGGTCCCGCAGGATAGTGGGCTGGTCCATGGGCGACAGGATAGACGCAAGGCTGGCCGACGACGCGCTCAGGATGGCGATCGCCAGGAGGAGGCCTCCCGAGGGCTGTCTGCACCACAGCGACCACGGATCGCAATATGCCTCTTTGGTTATCGGCAAGACGATGAGGGACCACGGGATCAGGCCGTCGATGGGCTCGGTGGAGAGCCCCTGGGACAACGCGCCCACCGAGTCTCTCATGGGGACCATAAAGTCCGAATGCGTGCACGCGAAGACGTACCGCGACCGCGAGCGGGCCGCGCTCGAGATATTCGAGTACATGGAGTGCTTCTACAATCGTCTTCGCCTGCATTCGGCCCTAGGCTACATGAGCCCCTGCGAGTTCGAGGAGGCGTACGCCAGCCAACCGCTCGCCGCCTGATTTCCACCTGTCAACGAAACCGGGGGAAATTCAGGTCGGCCTCCTCGACGGGGTCCCCCTCGTCCCTGAGCCTGTAGTAGGTCGACCTGGGCACGCCCAGTGTCTCGCACTGCGCCGATGTCGGATAGGTGTCGGCGTTCCCACGTATCGCGGCTACTTTCGAGCGAATGTCAGCGCGGCCGTTTTTAAAACCTCCACCTCCATCCTGGGCTGCTTGTTCTCCCTCTCGAGCTCGAGGATCCCGCTCTGCTCGGGCGTGCGGTTGTCCTCGGCCCTGGTGCTGCCGTTCTCGTGGATCGCCTTGGTCCATCGGTGGACCGTGGAGTGGCTGAGGTCGTACTCGCGGCCTATGTCGCCGGCCGACTTGCCGTTGTCGTAGAGCTGGACGATCTGCCGCTTGAACTCCTCGCTGAACTTCCTGGGGTGCCTGGGGTCTGCCATTCCGGGACTTCCTTTCTCCTGTTTCTGAGTCCCTCTTCAAACTGTCCCATTCATTGTAACCATTCCAGGACTGGGAGACCTTCACGTGCTTCTCCTCGGTCAGGCGCGCCCAGATTCGCTTGGCGGTGTAGCGCTGCTTCCTCCAGCACTCCCTGTCCTCGTCGAGCCAGCCCTCGATCATGGGGCGGTAAGGGTCGAGCTTGGACTTGCGGACCCTCTTGACGGGCATCTTGGGGGAGAGGTCGTCCGCGCGGAGGTACTTGTAGACGGTGTCCCTGCAGACGCCCTCCGCTCTCGCTATCTCTGCCACGCTCTTCCCCTCCCTCCTGAGCCTTCGTATATCATTTACCTTCGACATGCTGATCATTTCCTCTCTGGCCTCCTAGGTCGTCACCGACAGAACAGCAACTACTAGGTTAGACCGCGATCTGGTCAGCATGCTCGCTATCGGAGTGTCGAAAAACCACATAGCGATGTGTCGATTTCTACGCTATCAAATACACCTCGTGGCGACGGCGGATGACAGCTCGCTGAACTCGGAGTCCGCGAGGCCCTCCACCATGCCCGCGTATGGGTTCTCGCGGCGTGGCATGAGTCATGATCCTGTCCGCCAGCGTGCCCATCCGCCCAGGATGTCGCCAAACACAAAGACGGATGGGTCCGCTGGCGATTTCGTGTTTGGCGACACAATCGTACCACCGACAGGCTCTGCCGAGGAAGTCGTGGTCACGCCGCTCTATCCGCACACTGGTTGACTATTCAAAATAGCTTTGTTTGAGGCCGTCACCTCCTTCGCTGAATAGCCCGTGTCTTATGAAAGAGAGCGGTTAGCGTCAGCTTAAGCCAAATAGCCAATGCGTGCGGCCGGAATGGTTGTGTTTTGTCAAGCATGAATTTCGGAAATTACCATCTCTTTCTTTCGGGCGTTCCCACGGAACTTTTTCGGGTATTGCCAAGG
>CADCPM010000099.1 GCA_902803315.1 uncultured Coriobacteriaceae bacterium | reverse complement strand
GATGTCCATGAAGTCCATGGCCATGTCCTCGAACTTGGCCTCGGGATGCTCGTACATGAGCCACATGATCTTGGCCGCGTCCATGGCCGAGCCACCGCCCACGGCAATTATGGTGTCGGGGTCAAAGGCGGCAAGCTGGCGTACGCCCTCCTGCGCGTTGTGCAGCTTGGGATCGGGCTCCACATCCCAGAACGAGCTGTGAACGATGCCCATCTTGTCGAGCTGCTCCTCAATGGACTTGGTAAAGCCGCTCTTGTACAGGAACTGGTCGGTAACAATAAAGGCACGCTTCTTGCCCATCGTGCCCAGCTCGGAGAGGGCCACCGACATGCAGCCCTTCTTGAAATAGACCTTGTCTGGCGTGCGGAACCACAGCATGTTCTCTCGCCTTTCTGCCACCGTCTTGATGTTTATAAGATGCTTTACGCCCACGTTCTCGGAAACGGAGTTGCCGCCCCAGGAGCCGCAGCCCAGCGTAAGAGACGGCGCAAGCTGGAAGTTGTACAGGTCCCCAATGCCGCCGTGGCTGGAGGGGGTGTTGATGAGGATTCGGCAGGTCTTCATGGCCTCGTAGTGACGCGCGATCTTGTCTTCCTCGCGGACGTCAATGTAAAGCGAGCTTGTGTGACCGTAGCCGCCGTCGGCAACGAGGCGTTCGGCCTTTGCAATGGCCTCGTCGAAGTCTGCCGCGTGGTACATGGCGAGTACGGGAGAGAGCTTCTCGTGCGCGAACTCCTCGCTTATGTCTACGCTTTCCACCTCGCCAATAAGGATCTTGGTGGACTCGGGCACCTCCACGTCCGCAAGGCCCGCGATGGTAGCTGCGCGCTGACCCACAATCTTGGCGTTAAGGCGACCATTGATAATGATGGTCTTGCGCACCTTGTCCAGCTCCTCGGGATTGAGGAAGTAGCAGCCACGATGCTCGAACTCGGCCTTTGCCGCGGCATAGGCGTCTTCGCCCACCACAATTACGCTCTGCTCGGAGGCGCAGATCATGCCGTTGTCGAAGGTCTTGGAGTGGATTATGGAATTCACGGCGTTAACCACATCTGCCGTGCTGTCGACAATAACTGGCGTGTTGCCCGCGCCTACGCCGAGCGCCGGGGTTCCAGAGCTATAGGCTGCCTTAACCATGCCGGGGCCACCCGTGGCCAGGATGATGTCGGACTCGGCCATGAGGGTGTTGGTGGACTCCAGCGAAAGCGCCTCGATCCAGCCGATGATGCCCTCGGGTGCACCTGCCGCCACTGCGGCGTCAAGCACGATCTGAGCTGCGGCCGCCGTGCACTTCTTGGCTCGCGGGTGGGGCGAAATCATGATGGCATTGCGGGTCTTCAGGGCAATGAGGCACTTGAAGATTGCCGTCGAGGTGGGGTTGGTGGTGGGAATAACGGCACCAATGACTCCTATGGGCTCGGCGACGCGCCTGATGCCACCCGCTTTGTCCTGCTCGATTACCCCGCACGTCTTGGTGTGCTTGTATGCGTTGTAAATGTACTCGGAGGCGTAGTGGTTCTTTATTACCTTGTCCTCCAGTACGCCCATGCCCGTTTCCTCCACGGCCATCTCGGCCAGGGGAATGCGCGCCTTGTTGGCGGCCATTGCCGCCTCATAGAAGATCTTGTCTACCTGCTCCTGAGTGTAGGTGGCGAACTTGGCCTGCGCCACGCGCATTTGCGCGAGTTTTTCTACCAAGTCATCGCCTTCTCGCACTACGATGGCAGAGTTCGCGATATACGTCATAAGAGGTTCCTCTCGTCTAGATGAACTCATAGTGCTCATGCTGGCATTCAGTTAGGCTGGCGCGCTGGTTGCGCGCTCTGTGGTGTTGTGGCTATAGCAGCGTGACTTTTGCGTCGGCACACGCAGAAACAAAGTCGTCCGAAAGGCCGCCGTCCGAGACCACGGTGTGAATGTCGGGCAGGCCAAAGGCACGGAAGGTGGAGGGACGGTTTTCCTTGCTGGAGTCCATAAGAACGATTTGCCGGTGCGATCGCTCTACCAGCGTCGCCTTAAATACGGCCTCGTCGTCCGACCCAACCGAAAAGCCCTCTCCACGCTGATATCCCGTTATGCCAAGAAATACCTGGTCAAACGTTAGTTCGTGAATTGACTTGATCGCTCGGCCTCCCGTGGTGCTCATGGAGTAGCGGTTGAGTCTTCCGCCTACGAAAAACGTCATGACCTGCTCAAGATCTGCAAGCTCTGCCGCCACGGTTATGGAGTTGGTGAACACGAGCAGTTCCATGTCTTCCATCTCCGACGCAAGAGCGGTGGTGGTGCTGCCTGAGTCAATGAATATGGTATGGCCTGGATGAATCAGCGAGAGTGCCTTGCGGGCGATTATTGTTTTCTCTTGGGACCTGCGCTCAACACGTCGCGTAATGAGGTCGTCTGTGCCCACGGCAAAACCCACCGACCTGGCGCCGCCATGCACGCGAATGATTTGCCGCTGCTTGTCGAGCGTTTTGAGGTCGGTGCGCAAGGTCATTTCGCTTACATCAGGAAACTCGTTCTTGAGTTGGGCAAACGTAACGTTGCCCTCGCGATTGATGAACTCCACGATTTGCTCGCGGCGCTCCGCCATGGCCATGGATATGTTCCCTTGCTCGTCCGTTTTTCTCAACTCCTAATCTACCACATCATATGGATAGCTAAAAAAACTCCAAGACACGTTTGCGAGGCGCCTGTGCCTGTGCGCCCCGCAAAAGGCGCCTTGTGCGTATTAGGACCAGTTCTCGAGCAAATAGCGCTCAGCTGCGGGGCACCAAAGTCCGTTGTTGCCCTCCACGATGTCTGCCAAGCCGGCATAGCGCTCATCCTCGGCCGCGCGGTCGCGCAGCTCGTCGAGAGCCACCAGTGGCATGGAGATGTGCGTGTAGATGAGCTTTTTGCCGCCGGGGATGCCGGGAAGGTTGCACGTTGTTTCGGCTGCGGCGTCGAGGCCACCAACGTGGGTAACCATAACTGCGGGGTCAATGCGGCCTGCGGCGGTGAGCTCAAGCGACTCGATCATATCTGCCGTGTTGCCGCCGGTGGTGCCCATTACGTGCGTTGAGTTGTAGTGGATGTCGTAGAAGTTTATAGGAGCCTTGAACTGCGTGTCGGTGGGGCCAGCAAAGAAGTTCAGACATCCATCGCGACCCAGGATGGCGCTTGACTGCTCTATGACCGCCGCTACGGGAGCGTAGCACAGCACGTCGTCGTAGCCTGCGCCGCCGGTGATGGCGCGCAGCTCGGCCACGGGGTCTTCCATGTTGCCAGTGTTCACAAAGTGCAGCTCTACGCCGGTCTCTTCCTTTACCTGCTCGGGCGGGAACAGGCTGGCTGCGCGATCGAGGCGCTCTTGGTTGATGTCGGTGACCACGAGCAGGCCAGGCTTGCGATCACGGTGCAGGGCATAGGTAAGGGCTCCCAATCCCATAGGGCCAGCACCTGCGGTAATGGCCAGGTTGCCACCCTCGCGGATGCCCATCTCGTGCGTATACACGCCCATTTGCGTGTGGTAGGCCGCGTTGAGTGCGCCAATGGAACAGCTCAGAGGCTCGGCCAACGATGCCTGATAGTATGCCTCGCCCTCGTACACGAGGAAGCTGTTGGTTGCAAAGATCTCCTGAGGAAGGATGCAGTACGTTGCGTCGCCGCCGCAGAACTCGTAGGAGTAGCCAGGGGAGTCCATGGAGCCCTTGTAGTTTATGGCGGGCTGAATGGTGAACTTCTGGCCGGGCTTGTACTTGTCGGCATACTTGGCGCCAACCTCAACGATGTTGCCCGCAAACTCATGGCCGGTAATGGGCGGATGCTTTGCGGCGTCCTCGTGAACGCGCTTGTGATCGGTGCCCAGCTTGGCCATTTTGTAGGTTGACATGCAGATCGAGTCGGATATTACCTCAACCAGCATCTCGTCGTCCTTAATGGGGGGAAGCTCGAACTCCTCCAACCTAAGATCCATGGCTGCGTGTAGTCTTACTGCCTTTGCCTTCATGTTTGTCCCTTCTTTGGGAGGTTGCTGATGTTTGAATTGTCGTTTCAACATCTAAGTCCAGTCTAATTGTTGTTACGACAATGTCAAGCAACACCTCATATATTGAGTAAATATCCCAAGTTAGTAATAGTATTGGCCAAAATAGACCGTTTATGTAGAAAAACATACCGTTCATGTTGTTGTAACGAAAGTCTATTGAATTTTGGAACACAAAATCATACAGTAGAATTGTCGTTTCAACACCTTTGGAAAGCAACTAAACCTCACCATTGGAAGGAGAGGCAATGGCAGACGTCAGAGCCGCAGTATCTAGGTTTGGAAAGGCGTTGAGCGGCATGGTTATGCCCAACATCGGCGCCTTTATTGCCTGGGGTTTTCTCACGGCACTCTTTATTGAAACGGGTTGGCTCCCCAACGCGCAACTCGCAGAGATGGTTAGCCCCATCCTTAAGTTCTTGCTTCCTGTGTTGATCGCTGGCCAAGGTGGATACATGATCGCCGGCCAACGCGGACGCGTTATAGGCTCAATTGCCGTTATGGGCGCCGTGGTGGGATCTGAGTACACCATGCTTATGGGCGCCATGCTCATGGGTCCTTTGGCTGGCTGGGTTATTAAGACTTGGGACAAGTTCGCAGAAAAGTGGAAGCCCGCCGGCCTCGAGATGCTCATCGACAACTTCTCGATTGGCATCTTGGGCATGCTGCTCGCAATTGGCGGCTTCTATGGCGTTGGTCCCTTTATGGGCACCATCCTTATGGTCCTGCAGTCCGGCGTCGAGATTATGATCAATGCGCACCTGCTGCCGGCACTCGCCATCTTTATTGAGCCCGCCAAGGTGCTCTTCCTCAACAATGCCATTGGCAACGGCGTGTTCGTGCCCATCGCAACCGAGCAGGCAAAGGTTGCCGGCCAGTCCATCATGTACATGCTCGAGTCCAACCCCGGACCTGGTCTTGGCGTGCTGCTTGCCTACTGCTTCTTCTGCAAGGACGAGTCCACCAGGCAGTCCGCACCCGGTGCCGTTATCATCCACTTCCTGGGTGGCATCCACGAGATTTACTTCCCCTACGTGCTCATGAACCCCAAGGTCATCATTGCCCCCATTGCGGGTAACTTCGTTTCCATCCTTCTGTTTACCATCTTTGGCAACGGTCTCGTTGGCCCCGCGTCCCCTGGCTCCATCATTGCCTTTATGGCCATGGCGCCGCAGGGTCAGCAAATCACCATTCTGCTTGGCGTACTTGCCGGTGCGGCCGTATCGTTCCTCATTGCCGCGCCCATCGTGCGCACTTCCGACGTCTCCGACCTCGCCGCCGCGCAAGATGCCGTTGCAAACATGAAGGGCGCTGGCTCCAACGGTCCCGCTGAGGCAGGACTTGGCGACAAGATCATCTTTGCCTGCGACGCCGGCATGGGCTCCTCCGCCATGGGCGCCACGCGTTTCCGCAACCGCATTAAGCTCGACCGTCCCGACCTCATCGTGGAGCACGCCTCCGTGGACGAAGTTCCCGCAGACGCGCGCATTGTGGTCGTGCAGGCTAATCTTGCCGACCGTGCACGCAAGAGCGCGCCACAGGCACAGTTTGTGGTAATCAACAACTTCCTCAACGACCCCAATCTCGATACCCTGTACAACGATCTGGTGGCTGTTTCCGCCGAAGCAGGCGTGGGGGAGACCAACGTAGAGGTAGTTACGCAAAAGATCGAGTCCGAAAACAAGCCCGCCATCGCCATCGATCGCGACGGCATTAAGCTGGGCTGCCCCTCCGTTACCAAGGAAGAGGCCATCCGCGCCTCCGGCGAGCTGCTTATGGCACACGGCGCCGTGGACGAGAGCTACATCGACGCCATGTTTGAGCGCGAGAAGGTCCAGAGCGTATACATGGGCCTGGGCGTCGCAATTCCTCACGGCACTAACGACGCAAAGGACTCAGTAAAGAAGACCTGCGTTACGTTGCACCAGTATCCCGACGGCGTCCAATGGGGCGAAGAGAAGGCCTACCTGGTGTTTGGCATTGCCGGAGCTGGCGAAGAGCACCTCACCGTGCTCGCCAACGTGGCTCGTGCCCTCGAAGACGACAACGTCATCAAGAAGATGCGCACCACTGACGACGTGGACTGGCTGCTCAAAGTACTGAGCTAACGCCACTAGGGCATGCACTTCCTTTCCTCGGGATGGCTCGCGTTATGCGGACGCGGGCCGTCCCCTTCATTAGAGCGTGTTACGGGCGTGTCACGGGGGGCGGTGACACACTCGACCGCTCTTGTCGCCAGCGTGGCACGGGTGTGTGGGCCAAAGGGGACTGTCCCCTTTGGCCCTTTACACACCGTGACACACGAGCCGCCAGGATTCGGCGCCAATCGCGCAAAACCCCAGTTGGCGGGAGCCTGGCCGAGCGTTTTTGGCGGCTCGTGTACATCTGAGCTTCGACAAAAGTACACGAGCCGCCAAAAATTTTGCATGTAGTCCATATAATACCAGTTGAGCGAAAAATACTGCAATTATCTTGGCGGCTCGTGTACACCCTCGCTCTTTGAGGTGAGCCATGAGCCGCCAAGACGTGACACCAGACAATGGGGATACTCCCCTTTGCCTAAATTCTTAAGACCGCTGTGCCTTCGCCTTGAGCACGAAGCCGCTAACCAGCGCAGCCACAGAGTAGATTGCGCAGGCCCATGGGAACACATTGCCAATGGTGCCGTATATGGTCTGCCTGCCCTCCTTTGGAATGTCCAGATAGGTCATGCCCGTATGCACATCCAGGACGTTCTGCATGTGCATGGGCCTGCCAAACACGTCGTAGAGAATGATGTTTCCGTTTACGGGGTTCCTCAGGACGGAGAAGCCGCATTCGATGGCGCGTGCCTGTACGCCATACGACGTAAAGTACTGGAACGCCTTCCAGTCGTAGGACGGGTTGATGAAGATGTCGGCCTCCCTGCCGTTGTAGGCATAGGTGTTCGACGTGTAGTCAGCGCAAATCAAATACGTGTACTTCACTCCGTCCACCTCTATGACGGGAGTCTTGCCGTCACCCTTTTGCGTGGTCGGCTCTTCTACGACCGGTACGAGGTGGTTCTTCAGGTACGTGTTGAGGAGTTCGCCGCTGCTGTTTATGAAGTTCAGCGTATTCTTCTGCTTTCCACCTTCCTCTAGGGGTACCCTGACCAAGGGTAGTATGATGTTGATCTTGTTTTCCCTTGCGATGCCCTGCACATCCTGGATAAACGCATCGGCCGAGGGCTCCAAGCACCCAAACGCGTCTTCGGGAAACACCAGGAGGGTCGCATCGTTTTGCGTAGCCTGCCTGGCGCGTTCGCCGATTATGTCCTTGCATGCCTGGAGCAGCTTCTCCTCATCTGAGCCGGTGTACTTGTTGAGAACCGATGGGTCTTTGGCTATCAAATTGACATTCTCTACGCTTGCGGCCACTCTAACCGTCTGATCGAGCGTAGTGATCTTGTGGATGCTGAACATGCCGATGCCCGTAATCGCAACTACGGCTATCCCATATCCGACGGCAACCATGACCGTCTGTTTGCGCAGTCCCTCTTCCCAGACGTAATTTACGACCGAGGCAAGCAGCGTCACCACGAACGAGACGCCAACCACGCCGGTGATGCTTGCGAACTGCATGAGACCAAGGTTCCAGAACTGCGAGACGGAGAGCGAGGTCATGACCGACACGAACGGGTTGTCTATAAAGAACTCGGCAACGGCCACCGACGCCGGAAATGCGAAGTAGGAGACGACCTTGTTGGCTCCAAAATACCTGCAGAGGAAGTAGACGAAGAACGGGAACCAGATTCTTATGGCGTTGAAGGTGCAGAACACCTGATTCATTATATTGGGGTCATCCTTGACGAGCCTAAAGAACGTGATGTTAGCTACAAGCACCATCCCAACAAGCATCAGGATGATCGACGACCACTTTTTACGTATGTTGATGTATCGGATGAGCGGTATGGCAAAGATCCAGGCGCAGATGCCAGTGTTGAAG
>CADCPM010000098.1 GCA_902803315.1 uncultured Coriobacteriaceae bacterium | reverse complement strand
TCCACAGGGCTCGGCCTCAGAGTCGAGGGGTTCCAGACCAAGCTCGTGCGCAAGGGTGGGGCGGCCCCCTCCAACGCGGGCTCGGCGCTTAACGCTCCGCTCGTTACGCCCTTGTCCGTTTCCTACTCAACGTTTGAAAATGGTGGATGGCTCAACACGGTCAAGAACGGCGCCACTTCGGGGTCAGTCGGTAAGTCTATTCCCGTACAAGGGCTGCGCATCAGCGTTTCGGGGATGGGCAATTCTATTACTGGTGGCGTAACCTATCGTGCCTTTGTGCACGATAGCGGTTGGAGCGGCTGGGGTTCGGATGGCGCGCAGGCTGGTGCTCCTGGCTCTGGCAAGTATGTGGAAGCGATCCAGGCAAAGCTCACCGGTGACGCGCAGAATATGTATGACATATGGTATCGCGCACACGTGCAGAATTACGGCTGGCTTGGCTGGGCAAAGAATGGTGCGAGCGCCGGAACAAATAAGCAGAACCTGCGTGTTGAGGCTATACAGATACGAATTACCGGTAAAGGGGGCACAGCTCCTGGCAGCACCACGAGTGCCTACTTCGACAATTCGAAAATGACCATTATCGATAAGTATCTTGCAACTGCAGTGGCCATCGCAAACAACAACTCTCATGGTTACACGCAGGGCGACGGACGCTGGGGCCCCGATTACGACTGCTCATCCTTGGTCATCACGTCGCTTCGCAGCGCGGGGCTGAACACGGGATCGGCCACCTATACTGGCAACATGCTGGAAAACCTGAGGCCAAGAGGGTGGAACGTGATGAACTTCACCTCGCTTTCCGCCTTGCAGAGGGGTGACATCCTGCTAACGCCTTTCAACCACACGGAGTTCTACTTGGGCAATGGCAAGAACGTACGCGCTTGGATGTCCGAGAACGGAACCGCCTATGGACGGACGGGCGATCAGAACGGACATGAGATCGAGGTCGTGAACTTCCATGGCAACGGTTCGCATGGATGGGATTACGTGCTCAGGCTAAAGTAGCGTTCGTGCTCGGCGGCACCGTTGCTTGGTTTCGAACGGTGAAGATGCGAACGGCTGCCGTTCATCGAAATATAGTCCTCCATGTGGTGGATGGAATCGGACATTGGGTCACTCGACAAGGACCCAATGTCCTTTTTTTATATGCGGCATATGGAGTGCGGACTCGCTGACCTCCGTCTACCCTCGTGCGCAAGAGATACCGCAACAGCATGCGCGTGCAAAGCACAAACGATATACTCACGGTAGTGGGGCGACCGCCTTTGTACTAAGCTTGTTACGCTGTATGTCGAGGAATGGGCATCCCTGTACAATAGCAAACCAACCTATAACTACGAAAGCGGGGCGTCATGAAAGACTATCGGCCACTTGAGCTGCCCGAACAAGATTGTGGGCAACAAGACTATGGAATCGTACCCTGTGACGGCGGAATATGCGCTGCCGAGGGCGTCCGAGCGGCGGGCGTGTGCGCAGGACTGCGGAAAGAGCCGGGCCGTCTTGACCTCTCGCTCGTGGCACTAGACAAGACCTCTGTATGTGCAGGCGTGTTTACGCAAAATCGCTTTTGTGCCGCGCCTGTCCAGGTATCGCGCGAGCGGGTGGCAAACGGCAAGGCGCGCGCGATCGTGCTCAATTCCGGCAACGCAAACGCATCCACCGGGGCGCCTGGAGTGCAAGTTGCCAAGCAGACGACCGCATTGGTGGCAGACGAGTTGGGCTGTGCGGAAGAAGAGGTCTTGGTAGCCTCGACGGGCGTCATCGGCGCGCCGCTTGCGATTGACAGATTTATAACGGGCGTTCCGGCGGCTGTGCGTGAGCTTGATGGCACGCCCGAAGCCGCACACCGTGCGGCGCGTGCCGTCATGACCACCGACACCGTCGCAAAGGAGAGCTCTTGCGAGGTCGAGCTGCCATGTCCAGACGGAAAAACCGTGCGTGCCCATGTGGGCGGTTTCGTCAAGGGGTCGGGTATGATCATGCCCAACATGGCGACGATGCTGTGCGTTCTTTCAACCGATGCGCCTCTGACGTCTGAGGCAGCGCATGAGGCGCTTCTGTCGTCGGTAAAACAGACCTTCAACAAGGTGACGGTGGACTCCGACACCTCTACCAACGATACGTGCGTGCTGTTTGCCAGCGGGCGAGCGGGCGGTGCTCCCATAGACGTTGACTCCATGTCCTATCCTGCCATCGCGGCTGCCATTCGCTGGGTGTGCGAGGACTTGGCACGCAAGGTGGCGACGGACGGTGAGGGAGCAACCAAGCTGGTGACGGTGGACGTGCTGGGCGCGGCGAACGACGAGGACGCAGAAACCGTTGCGCGCGCCATCGCAAACTCTCCCTTGGTGAAGACGGCCATCTTCGGCCATGACGCCAATTGGGGTCGTGTGGCCATGGCTGCGGGCAAATGCGGCGTTGACTTCGACCAGTACAACGTAGACATTGACCTCTTGGGCGTCCCCGTGCTTCGCGCTGGCTTGCCGCTTCCCATGGACGAGGAAGACCTGCTGCGCCGGTTCGAGGAAGACGAGATTCGCATTGCCATATCTTTGGGCGAGGGAAAGTCCCATGCACGGGTGTGGACGTGCGATTTGACGCACGAGTACGTAACGATCAACGGTGACTACCGGACGTAGTGCAGGGCGTGTTGGGACGACGTCCAACGCATTCATGCCGATAGAGAGGAAACGCAATGAAGAAGGAAGATTGCAAACGGCGCGATGAGGCTGCGCAAAAGGCGAATGTGCTCATCGAGGCAATGCCGTGGATCCATCGTATGAACGGAAAGACGGTGGTGGTGAAGTACGGCGGTGCCGCCATGGAGGATCCCGAGCTCTGCGCCGAGGTGATTGCCGACATAGAGCTGCTTAAACTCATGGGAATGCGGGTGGTGTTGGTACATGGCGGTGGCAAAGCAATAAATCGCCTGCTCACGCAGCTGGAGCTACCCGTCTCCTTCAAGGATGGCCTGCGAGTCACGGACGATGCGACCATGGAGGCCGTTGCCGAGGTGCTCATAGGTAAGGTAAATCAGGAGCTCGTGTGGCAGCTTAACGAGTATGGCAACAACGCGGTCGGCATATCCGGTGCCGATGGCAAGACCCTTTCGTGTCGTCAGGTAGATCCCGAACTGGGCCATGTGGGCGAGGTTGTAAATGTGGACACCGGTCTCATAGAGGCAGTGCTCGAGAATGGCTACATTCCCGTTATCGCCAGCATCGGGTGCGGGCCGGATGGGCTCTACAACATAAACGCCGACATCGCCGCAAGCAAGATAGCGCAGGCGTTGGGCGCCCATACCCTGGCCTACCTCACGGACGTGAACGGTCTGTATGGCGACATAGACCAGCAAGACAGCCTCATCTCTTCGCTCAATCTCATAGAGGCACGACTCGTCTTGGAAAGTGGAGAGCTCACCACGGGCATGATTCCCAAGATCACATCCATCGTGGAGGCGTTGGAGTCGGGCGTGCACGACGTGCGCATCATGAACGGCACCTTCCCGCACTCGCTGCTTTTGGAGTGCTTCACCGACGAGGGCATTGGCACCGTGTTCTATCAGGATTAGAGGATTAGGAGAGAAGATCATGCGCGTAAACGACGAAGACGTTCGGCTGGACGATTCCTATGTTATGCATACCTATGCACGCCTCCCGGTGGAGTTCGTGGAGGGTCACGGCGCCGTGCTCGTGGACGCCTGCGGCAACGAGTACCTGGACTTCTTGGCCGGCATCGGATCGGTGAGCCTGGGGCACGCCCATCCGGCGCTGGTGAGCGCCTTGCAGGAGCAGGCTTCGAAGGTGTGGCAGGTGGGTAACTACTACTACGAGCAGCATCGCGGCGAGCTGGCGAGGCGGATCAGCGAACTGCTGAGCGCTACCACCGACGAGACGGGCGCTGCCACGGGCAGCACTGGCACCGTTTGGAAGACCTTCTTTGCGAACACCGGCGCCGAGGCGAACGAAGGCGCGTTCAAGCTTGCGCGTCGTTGGGGCGAGAGGAACCTTGGCGGTGCCTCCGGCATCGTGACGGCGCGCATGAGCTTTCACGGGCGCACGCTCGCAACCTTGTCGGCAACGGGACAGGAAGTGTTCCACAAGAGCTTCGGGCCGCTTCCCTCCGGCTTCTGCTCGGTGCCGCTGAACGACTATGATGCGCTCGTCGCCACGCTTGACAACCCTCCCGAGGAGATGGGAGCCGCGTGCGCCGTTCTGCTCGAGTGCATACAGGGCGAGGGCGGCGTGTGGCCGGCTGACTTGGAATACCTGCGCAAGGTGAGGGAACTCTGCGACGAGCGCGGACTCATGCTTATGGTGGACGAGGTACAGACGGGCTTCTTCCGCACGGGCGCGCCCTTCTCGTATATGAGGGCTGGCATAGAGCCCGACATAGTTGCCATGGCAAAGGGGATTGCCGGCGGTTTTCCCACGGGAGCCGTGGCTGCGCGTGAGGAAGTCGCGGACCTTATGGTTCCCGGCGACCACGGATCGACCTTTGGTGGCAACCCGCTCGCAGCGGCAGTGGGGTGTGCCTGCGTGAAGACCATGGTCGACGAGGACCTGGGAGCCCACGTGCGCGAAGTCGGCGAACACCTCGCCAAGCGCCTCGCTGCCTTGCCACACGTTGTTGAGGTCCGTGGCGCGGGGCTCATGCGTGGCGCCCAACTGGACGCGCCCATTGCCACACCGCTGGTGGACGAGGGGATTGCCCTTGCGGCTGAAGGCGAGCGTGGACTGGTACTCAACCACATTGGCGATTCCATCCTGCGTTTCTTGCCGCCCCTGGTGGTAACGAACGAGCAGGTGGATCAGATGGCTGACACGCTGGAGCGCCTCATCATCGGGCTCGCGTAGTCCGTTGTTGCTGAGCCTCTACAGCGCCTTAACGCCCCAGCGTCCGCGCCCGGCGCACATGCGGCGGCTCACGAAGTGAGCGAGCGAAGCGAGCGCGGAGCCGCACGTGTGCCGGGCGCGGGCGGTGGGGCGTGGGGCCATGCGACGGTATTGGCCCACATGCGGCGACTCGCGAAGTGAGCGAGCGAAGCGAGCGCGGAGCCGCACGTGCGCCGGGCACGGGCGAGGGCGTGGTTGACTCATGACAGCATTGGCACACAACGGTGCCGTGACGTGCCAACGGATTCCTAACACATGTTAGAATTTGCGAACGAGCATCTGTAACTTGTAGCGTCCTTTGCAGCCCCACCGCTAAGGGTTCGTCGTCTGGATGATAAACATGTCAGGCGCAGGCGAAGGCTTGAAGAAAAGGAGACTGTCGTGCGTCGGAACATGAACCCCTTCCTCAAGGCGCTCTCTGTGGCCGGAACGTTTGCCGTTATGTGCTTTGTGGTTATGTATATAAGAGCCGCCCTTATAGAACACGTTCCCTTTGAGCCCAACTGGCTCATCATAGGCGCTGCGGCGGCTTTATGCTTTGTCGCAGATCTGGTAAACACATGGGTTCGGCGATAGACCACTTGGAAACGCAACTGGCCTTAAAGGAATTCGAGGAAGGGGAGTGCAATGCTCACGAAGGAGTTACTGGATGAGTTTTTTGAGCTCAAGGAACGCCACGATGCGGTAGTGCTTGCGCATTACTACGTGCAGCCGGACGCGCAGGATTTGGCTGACTACGTGGGAGACTCGTATTTCCTTGCAAAAAAGGCGGCAACGCTTGACTGTAAGACCCTTGTCTTTGCTGGCGTGGAGTTTATGGCCGAGAGTGCCAAGCTTCTATCGCCAGAGAAGCGTGTGCTTATGCCCGAGCCCACGGCCGACTGTCCCATGGCGCACATGTTGCAAAAACAAACGGTCGACGAGGCGCGCCAGAAGTATGGCGACGATTTGGCCGTCGCCTGCTACGTCAACTCCACCAACCAGATGAAAGCCTGGTCGGACGTATGCGTCACCTCGTCGAATGCCGTTCGCATTGTGGAGCGGCTGCCGCAGCGCAATGTGCTGTTCGTTCCCGACCTGCATCTTGGTCACTACATTGCCGAACAGGTACCCGGCAAGAACATCATCTTGAACGACGGGTTTTGCCCAACGCATGAGGCCATCCAGGTTAGGGAGATAGAGGAGCTGCTTGCTGAGCATCCGAATGCCATAGTGTGTGCGCATCCCGAATGTGCGGTGTGGGTGCTCGAGAAGGCTTCTTACATAGGCTCTACGTCCGGCATCATAGAGCGTTGCGTTACGGGCAAAGAGGACGAGTACATAATCTGCACTGTGCATGGCGTGCTGCACGAGATCGAGAAGCAGGTGGAGAAGGCGGGTGACGCAGGTCGCAAGCGGTTCTTCTTCCCGCGCACGACGCCGATTTGCCCGAATATGTCTCGTGTGACGGGCGAAAAGGTGGTGGCATGTCTGCGCGACCTTTCGGGCGAGGTGTTTGTGGACGAGTGCTATGCGGAGGGTGCAAAGCGGGCTTTGGAGCGCATGCTTGAGCTCGCACGATAGGGTTGGGCACTCAGGCGTAAAGGCACCTAGGCACTTGTTTGCGTGAGGCCCGGGAAAAGACTCTTGCGGCCGTTTGTATGAGGAGGAGCGCATGAAAAAGCTTCAATGTGACGTGGTGGTAGTGGGATGCGGCATTGCAGGCCTCTACGCCGCCCTCAAGCTTCCGCGCAGTTGTCAAGTCATTCTTATTGCCAAGGGCGATCTGGAAACCTGCGACTCGATGCTGGCCCAAGGCGGCATTGCGGTTATGCTGAGCGAAGAGGACTACGAGTCCTACTTCGAGGACACCATGAAGGCGGGCCACTACGAAAACCGACGCGAAAGCGTGGGGATCATGATCCGCGATTCGCGTGCGTGCATAAACGATCTTATATCCTATGGGGTGCGGTTCGATCGCAACCCTCAGGGCGACTTGCTGTATACGCGTGAGGGAGCGCACTCAAAAGCGCGAATCCTCTATCACGAGGACATTACGGGCAGAGAGATAACCGAGACGCTGCTCTTGCAGTGCCGCGCTGCGCACAATGTGCATATCTACGAGTACACCGAGATGGTCGATCTCATAGACGAGGTTGGTGCGGATGAGAAGCGCGTGTGCACCGGTATATCGTGCGTGAAAAGGGGCGGCGAGCGACTGAACATCTACTCCCGCTTTACCATCCTCGCGACTGGCGGCATAGGAGGCGTCTTCGAGCGCTCCACCAACTACCCAATCCTCACTGGCGACGGTTGCAGGATTGCAGAGAAGCATGGGGTTGCGCTCGAGCACATGGACTACGTGCAGATTCATCCGACGACGCTATATCGCAGCACCCCCGGCCGATCGTTCCTTATTACCGAGTCGGCACGAGGCGAGGGCGCCGTGCTGCTCAATTCCAAGTTCGAGCGCTTTACCGACGAGCTGCAGCCGCGTGACGTGGTGGCAGAGGCCATGCTAAAGGAGATGGAGCGCGAGGGATCGAAGTACGTGTGGCTCTCGTTCGAGAACGTGATGCCCGAGATCGTCCACTCGCATTTTAAGCACATATACGAATACTGCCTTTCGCGTGGCTATGACATTACCAAGGAACCCATCCCGGTGGTGCCCGCGCAACACTATTTCATGGGTGGCATTCACGTAGACACGAACTCCGAGACCACCATGCCGCGTCTGTTTGCGGTGGGAGAGACAGCCTGTACGGGTGTCCACGGGCGCAATCGCCTTGCCTCCAACAGCCTGCTGGAGTGCCTGGTGTTCGCACGTCGTGCCGCCGAGAAGATCAAGGCCGACCACACGCGCGAGCAGCGTCCCCGCGTAGACCCCTCCACGCTCACGATGGTCATGGAGAAGCACATTCGCGCTTCTCTTGAGGAGGACATGCCCGCTGGCGACATATCCACCGACTCGGTGATTCCCGATCGTCGGCAGGCCCGTGTGGAACTGCTGTGCAAGCAGGATGGCATTGTTGCGGGAATGGCCATTTTCGCGCGTACGTTCGAGATGCTCGACTCGTCTACTACCGTCACGCCGCTCGTGCGCGATGGCGACCGAATTCGAAAGGGGCAGATGATCGCCACCCTGGAGGGCGACGTTCGGACGCTGCTGGCAGGGGAACGAACGGCCCTCAACTATTTGCAGCACATGAGTGGGGTTGCGACCTATACGCGTCAGATGGTCGACATTCTTCGTGAGGCCGGTTCCAAGGCCCAGTTGGTGGATACGCGCAAAACCACCCCTGGCATGCGCATCTTTGACAAGATGGCCGTGCGTATTGGCGGTGGCGGAAACCATCGGCACAACCTTTCGGACGCCGTCCTGCTCAAGGACAACCACATCGACGCGGCAGGCGGTGTTCGGCAGGCGGTTCTGGCCGCCAAGGAACGCTGCTCGTTTATGGCCAAGATCGAGGTGGAATGCGAGAGCCTCATGATGGTGCGCGAGGCGCTCGACGCGGGTGCCGACGTTGTAATGCTCGACAACATGAGCCACGCGCAGATGCAAGAGGCCATAGAGCTCGTGGGAGATCGAGCACTCACCGAGGTGTCTGGCAACGTGACGCGCGACAACGTCGAGTTCCTTGCCGACCTGGACGTTGACTACATATCGTCGGGTGCCCTCACGCATTCCTCGGGCATCCTCGACATGAGCATGAAGAACCTGCAGGTGCTCGACTAGCAGGGCGAGCGAAGTGGCACGCCTAAGCTAGGTGTAACCGTGCCACTCAGCGCTGGTTCGGTACCTTGAGCATCACGAGGAACCCCACGACGAACAAGAGGGCGATGGAAAGCACGCCAAGCGATGGGTTGCCCGTGATAAAGGTGAAGGCGCTCACGAGGCCGGTGCCCAGAATCGCGGCGTACTTGCCAAAGATGTCGAAGAAGCCAAAGTACTCGTTGGCGTGTTCCTTGGGGCAGAGCTTGCCGAACTCGGACCGGCTCAGCGCTTGGATGCCGCCTTGGAACAGCCCGACGCATATGGCCAGAATCCAGAATTCGGTTGCGGTGCGCAGGAAGAACGCAGCGAACAGCGTTATGCCAAAGTAACCGCATATGCCCACGAGAATCATGGTCTTGGTTCCAAGGCGCTTGCCGAGCTTGCCGTAGGCAATGGACGCGGGCCAAGCCACGAACTGGGTGACGAGCAGCGCGAGCACAAGCTGCGTCCCCTCAATGCCGAGGTTGGATCCGTAGCTCGTGGACATCTTTATGACGGTGTGCACGCCGTCGATATAGAAGAAGTACGCAAGGATGAAGTAGCGGAGGCTTTTGTCTGTCCATATGGCGCGCAGCGTCGACCCAATGCCGCCTATTGCCTTGCGCAGCGCGTGGGGCTCCCTTGGCTTATAGCTCTTTTGCTCGACGTTCTTGAGCATGGGTATGGTAAACGCCACCCACCATGCAGCCGTTATGCAAAAGGCTATGAGCATGGCGGTTTGCATGCTAAGCCCAAGCTTCTCTGCATTGAGTACTACCAGAAGGCACACGATAAACGGGATGCAGGAGCCCACATAGCCCCAAGCGAAGCCTTGGCTCGAGACCTCGTCCATACGATCGTCGGTGGTGGCGTCTACCAAAAGGGCGTCATAGAACACGAACGAGCAGTTAAGCGCAACGGCCGATATGATGTAGATTATAAGAAAGGGAAGCCAGTTGGTGGGAAAGCCCATCGCTATGGTTGCAACGGCACCGGTGCCAACGCAACCAACGATGAACTTCTTTCTCATTCCCTGCATATCGGCTATTGACCCAAGAATGGGCATGAGAAGCGCGAGGATAAGCGACGCGACGGTCTCGGCGGCACCCCATGCCCCAACCGCGACCTTCTCTACGGCAGGGTCTGCTGCGGCAAGGCTGTTGAAGTAGATGGGGATGACGCTCGTGGCAAGCAGCACGAGTGCCGAATTGCCCACATCGTATAGAATCCAGCTCTTCTCGGCCTTGGTAAACTTGGTACGTGCCATGCTTCCTCCCCGAACAAAACCATTTGTAAGAATATCTTATGTTTACGTTTGCACAGAAACAAATGCGTGTCGGTGAGCAGTGGCCTGTGTGGTGCTAAAGTGTTCTGTACACATGTCCCACGCATGTAAAGATAGGAGCCCCCAAATGCCTGCCATGCTAACGCACGACCAGTTTGGACAAGATGCCTACGGAATGGCTCTTGAAGTCACAGATCTCTTTACTCCCGACGAGCGCGACGCCTTCTTGTTGGGAAACCAGGGGCCCGACCCACTCTTCTATCTGCTGCTTCTGCCGCCTCTGGAGGAGTTCAGGGTGTTTGGGTCTACGATGCACAGCGAGAACCCGAGCAAGCTCTTTTGCGCCATGCGTCAGGCCGTTGACGGGTTACCCGTGGAGGAGCGTAAGGTCGCTCGTGCGTATCTTGCCGGCTTCACGTGTCACTACCTGCTCGATCGCGCGATTCATCCGCTTGTGTACTTTTGGGAGCGCGGCATATGCCAAGCGGGCGTAAGCGAGCTGGACTCGTCGGACGGTGGCATCGTACATGCCGAGATAGAGCGCGATTTGGACGAGATGGTCCTCTTTACCAAACGTAACCAAACCATAAAGTCATACAGGCCCTATGAGCAGGTGCTGCGCGGCCGCGATCAGATGCTTGCCGTTTTGGGAGACCTGTATCGCGATTCTGCCGTTGGGCTGTTTGGCGAGGAGGAGCCCACGCTCAACGAGGTGTATCCGCTGGCGGTGTATTGCTTCCGCTTGGCGCAGCGCATGTTCTGGTCGCCACGTGGGCGCAAGACGGATGTTCTTGCCCGTATTGAGGCGCCTATGATGAAGAAGCGGTATTCACTCGTTCGTGCGATGTCGCACAGGGCGCGTACCGAGCTTACGAGCGACTTTGACAATCGGGAGCGGAAGCCATGGAGAAACCCGTTTACCGGCGAGACGCTTAACTCATCGTTCTGGGACTTGTATGAGGGTGCGCTCGGCGAGGTGGCGGACGCTCTGCAAATCGTTTTGGGTGATGATTTTGATGCGGATGCTGCCGCGGATCTTACGGGCGGCCTCAACTTTAGTGGGGAGCGAGTGGAATAGCGGGTTGACGAGCTTGTTTTTGCCCTGTTTTCTTACGTAAATTGCGCGAAACGAGCCCAAAACATTGGCCATGTTGTAGGGATTCAGGCTTTTTACAGGCTTGGGGTACTCATTGTGAGTCCGATGCTTCATAATTGAATTGATTTTCTATGGGGAGAGGAGACATATGAGTGGCGTTCTCGGTCGCATCGAGAGTTCTGCCGATGTGCGCAGCCTTTCCCTAGGCGAATTGCAGGCCCTCTGCGACGAAGCCCGCAGCGCTCTGATCGATGCCGTAATGGCAACTGGTGGTCACTTGGGTCCCAACTTGGGATTCGTGGAGGCAACCGTCGCGCTGCACCACGTGTTTGACTTTCCCACAGACAAGCTCGTGTTCGACGTTTCGCATCAGTGCTACACGCATAAGATGCTTACGGGTCGCAAGTGCGCCTACACGGATCCCGAGCATTATGACGAATACACGGGCTTTACCAATCCAGGTGAAAGCGAATACGACCTGTTCAGGGCTGGGCACACCTCGCAGGCCGTAAGCCTTGCCTGCGGCCTCGCCAAGGCGCGCGATCTTTTGAAACAGCGCCACAACGTTATAGCGGTGCTTGGTGACGGTGCGTTGAGCGGCGGAGAGGCCTTCGAGGGACTCGACAATGCGGTAACGGTGGGAACGAACCTCATTGTGGTGTTCAACGACAACCAAAGGTCCATCGCCGAAAACTCCGGAGGTATCTACGAAAACCTTGCGGAGCTTCGCCAGACCAAGGGCGCCTGCAAGAATAACTTCTTTCGCACCCTCGGTCTCGACTATCGCTATGTGGAAGAGGGAAACGACGTGGAGGCGCTCGTAGCCGCCTTCGAAGAGATACGCGACATTGACCATCCCGTGGTGGTGCACATCCATACGAAAAAGGGCAAAGGTTTGGGCTGGGCCGAAAAGAACCCTGAGGCTGCGCACTCGATTCCGCGCGGCTTCGACCCCACCGGTGCCGCAACCAAGCCAAAGGAGCTTACGTATCAGCAAATCACGCGCGATTATCTGCGGAAGAAGATCGCAGAGGATCCCAGCGTGATTGTGGTTAACGCCGGGGCCCCTTCCGGGGTGGGACTCACGCCGGATTTCCGCGATTCGTGTGGCGATCAGTTCTTCGACACGGGCATAACCGAACAGCATGCCGTTGCGTTTAGCGCTGGGTTGGCGCGAGGCGGCGCAAAGCCAGTGTTTATGGTTATGGCGACCTTTGCGCAGCGTGCGTTTGACCAGCTTGTTCAGGAGCTCGGCCTCAATCGCTCTCCTGCCACGGTGCTTGTGTTTGGAGCGGGGTTCTACGACATAGACGCCACGCATGCGGGGACGCTCGACGTTGTGATGACCAGCAACATTCCCGGCATCACCTGCCTTGCGCCCTCCACATGCGAGGAGTACCTCGATATGCTCGACTGGTCGGTGGACCAAAGGGAGCGCCCCGTGGTGATCCGTGTTCCCGAGAAGGTTCTTCACGGCGAACAAGGTGCTTTTGATCGCATGCGTCCAACTGGTTGGCATATGGCGCGCAAGGGCTCTCGCATAGCGATCCTTTCGCTTGGTAGCACGGTTGAGCTGGCGCGCAAGACCGCCGAATTGCTCCAAGAGCGCGATGGCATCCAAGCGACCATAATCGAGGCCCTCAATTACTCGAGCTTTGACGTGCGACTCCTCAACACGCTCCCTGCCGAGCACGATCTGGCAATTACGCTGGAAGCGGGAATTCTCTGCGGTGGGTTTGGTGAGAAGGTCGCCCGATTCTTCGGCTCGTCACCCATGCGCATTCTTTGCTACGGTGGCAAGAAGGAGTTCTTGGACCGTGTGCCCACCGAGGAATTCTTCAAGATCTATCACTTCACTGCCGACGACATCGTGCGTGACATAGAGAATCTGGGGCTGTAGCGGCGATGGCACGTACGAGCGAGGCGACTCGCCACGTTATGCAGGCAAACAAGAGCAAGAACACAAAGCCGGAGTTGTTGGTTCGCCATTATTTGCGCGAGGCGGGGCTTCCCGGATACCGACTTCACTGGAAGAAGTGTCCTGGCAAGCCCGACATCTGCTATCCCGGACGCAAGATAGCGATTTTTGTAAACGGGTGCTTTTGGCACCGTTGCCCACACTGCAACCTGTCGACGCCAAAGACGAACGTTGAGTTTTGGGAAGCCAAGTTCGCGCGTAACCGCGCTCGAGACGACAGGAACCACAAGGAGCTGGTGGATCAGGGATGGACCGTGCTCGTGGTGTGGGAATGCGCACTTAAGAAAGCGCGCCTCAAGCCTACGATGGAGCAGCTCGTACGCCAGATCGAACTTGCGGAGCTCGGCATTTATCCGCAGGGGCGTATGGTGGAGGTGGGCTATTTGAGCGCGTGGCAACATCGCGTTGCCTGGCGTCGGCGCCACGGATAAATGCTCACAGGAGACCTATCCCCTTGTCACACCACTCCCTCCCGCGCCTGTGCCGGCTCGTATGTGGCGACTCACGAAGTGAGCGAGCGAAGCGGGCGCGGAGCCGCATGCGGGACCGACGGAGGCACGGGAAGGAGTGGTGTGAACAGCCCAGCGTACGTAGTGCTCGTGTGGATGCGATGCCAATCGTTTGCCATGTTGGCCCATTTTCGGTAGAGTTTCCTACGGGAGGTCGTCAGATGGCAACGTATGTGTTCTCAGATGTGCATGGGCACCACAAAACGCTTGAGCGGCTGCTTGAGCGCGTTGCTCCCTCGGATGAGGATGATATTTGGATTCTGGGCGACATGGTGGATCGTGGGCCCGATCCGGTTGCCGTTATGCAGACGTGCAGGAACCTTGCCAACGCGCATGTGCTCATGGGCAACCACGAGGATATGATGCTCGATGTCATTAGGCACCCAGACGATCCAACCACACGCTTCCAGTGGGAGATGAATGGCGGAAGCACCACGGCGAGAGGCCTTGCCAGCCTTCCGGAGGATGAGTTCGTTGATCTTCTGGGTTGGGTGAGCAACCTTGCGCTTGGTGCCCACATACGTGTGGATGGCCGTATGTATCTGCTCGTGCATGCGGGTTTGCTACCCCTTAACTTCTCCTCACGAAGCCGATGGACAGATACCACGATGGAAGCGCTTCTGCGCTATCAGAGAGCCGAAGACGTGCTGTGGATCAGAGATGAGTTCTGGGGGCAGCCAACCGGTTTTCTTACCGAAGACGGAGAAGGTCCCATCGTGATTGCCGGCCATACGCCCGTTCCCTATGTGGAGGACCTTGCAGACCGGTTTGACCGCCCTGCGCGCAACGACGAGGGCGAATGTCAGATTATGCACCTGGGAGCTTGCGAGGCAACCGGTGGCGTGGCCGATCGCTGGGCCATAGACTGCGGTGCGGCCGGCGGTGCGGGCTGGGGAAGGATCGGCATGGTACGCCTTGACGACGGCGCTGAGTTCTACGAGGCGGTGCAAGAGGGCGAATAGCGGTTGCGTCGCGCTCTCCGTGTCTTGTTTGCCGTGACGACGTTCCCATGGAATGTTCGGATGCTCAAGCGAATGGGGGAGAATGCGTGCTCACGGTCTTCGACCTTTTGTGCAACGGTCTACGTGATCCGCACGGCGTGACGGGTGACGTACGCCTCTCCTGGCGGTTGGGCTCAACAAAAAATGGTGCGAACCAGGCATCGTATAGGGTCGTGGTGGTGTCGCTCGCATCCGGTGATGTGGCCTGGGACTCCGGAAATGTGGCAGGCGATGCCTGCGAGGTTTGCTATTGCGGCCCTGCGGGCAATGCGGGCGAGGCCTTTTCCTGGTTCGTAACCGTTTTCGATGACGTAGGCCAGCGCACGCAAAGCATCCCGTCGGCGTTTGTGTGGGGATGCGAGGCGGATGAGCCCCGAAGTGAAATGGGCCTACAGCGGTTGGGCTGCATATGGACCTCAGACGAACAAGAGACTGCACGCTTTGAGTATTTGGACGCATGCGACTTGCATAGCGAACTGTGGACCGACTTGCTGGGCGTTTCCTGCGCTGGGTTGCATGCGCGCTATGTGCGCGTCGAGCCTCGTTTCGCATCGCATCTGCGATTTGCGCAGGGAAGCGTCTTGCTTGATCGCGGCCTTATGGTCGTGCGCTGGGAGCGCAATGAAAGCCGGCTTCGCCTGGAAGTAAGCCTTCCCCCAGGGGTGGAAGGAGAGATGCGCGTCGGCTCCAGGCGCCAAACGGTAATGAGCGGCAGGCATGTGTTTGAGGCTCGCCTCTGAAGAGTGAAGAGCGCCGACCGAGGGGGAGACGGAAGTCACCGTGCGCAGTTCGCGAAGCGCTGTTTGAGCACAGTGACCTCCGTCTCCCTCAGGCCGGCCCGCGCCGCCCCGCAAGCGGCGACTCACGAAGTGAGCGAGCGAAGCGAGCGCGGAGCCGCATGCGGGGTGGCGTGGGCGCGGGGTGCGGCAGGACGAGCTCCACGTGTGGTTATCGCAACAATTCAGGAAGGCGGAGGGGCGGACGGAACGAGCCCCACGCGCGCAGTTCGCGAAGCGCTGTTTGAGCACGTGGAGCTCGTTCCGTCCGCCCTTTCGACAGCGTTGCTTTCCATGCTGCAGGAAGGATATGGCTGTTCTTTGGGACAGGGTTCGGAACGCGCTACAATAAGGTATTGTCGGCACGTAAGAGAAGGGGGCGAGGATGCCAAACATTCGCCTGGTTGCCGTGGACGAGGACGGCACGTTTTTGCGAGATCACGTTCACTACGACAACGAACGCTTTAGCATTCTGTTCAAACGCATGCAGGACCTGGGCATACGCTTTGTGGTTGCCACTGGCAACCAACGCTATCAGGTGGAAAGCCTTTTCAGCGAATATGCGAATCGCATCGGAATCGTGTCGGCGAGCGGCGCGTATGTGGTGGACGGGGGTAACGAGGTATTCGTGGCGCATGCTTCGGACGAGGCCGTGGCTCGTATGATCGATACCTGTCACGAGGTAAAGGACGTGCCCTTTGCATTCATTGGCGTGCGCTCAACCTATATAGAGCGTGGCACAGACCAGGCGTTCTTCGATGACATGGCGCTCTATAGCACTCGCATCGAATGGGTGGACGATTTCCGCGACGTGGATGACAAGATCATCATGTTCTCCTCTCTGGTGGACGAGAGTCGCGTGAAACGCGAGATTGAACGTTTCCGCCAGATAGTGGGTGACGTTATGGACGTCACCGGCTCGGGTGCCGGGTACTTTGACGTTATGTGTCCCGGAATAAACAAGGCGGTGGGACTTGGCCACCTGCTCGATCGCTATGGCATAGAGCCAGAGGAATGCGTGGCATTTGGCGATTCCGACAACGACTTGGAGATGCTGAAGTTCGTGGGTCTTGGTTATGCCATGCAAGATGCGCCGGAGAACGTGAAGGCGGCAGCCGACGACGTTGCGCCGTCCTGCACGGAAGATGGCGTGCTGCAGGTACTGGAAGACCTGCTCTTTTAGAGTGCCGTCATGCGATATAGGGGTAGTGCGCATAGGCAGACGCTGGAGTCGCTCACGCTTGCCAGCGTATGTGCCACCGATTTTCTGTGTGGTGTCGTCGAGACGACCGACGAGCAAGGTGGCTGGGCACGTCCCCAGCGATTTGGGCTGCGCCAGAGAAGGGCCCTTTCGAGCTGCCTTGCCTGGCATCCCGGACAGTTCAGGCAGATGGCGGCAGCGACCTCCGGCGTATGCCTTCGCTTTGCCACGGACTCCACGGCCATGGCGCTTGCAGTGAGGCTGGACGAGGAGCCGCCTGCGACGAGGGCAACCCTTAGGGGGTGCGGGAACGAACCGCAAGACGGCCTGTCACTTGTGGTGGATGGTCGGCATAGGGGGATGCTTCAGCCACAGGACGGTGTACTACTCTTCTTCGTCGACGATTCGAGCGAGGGCCTTGGCGGAGGCACCATGGCGTTGCCTGGCCTGGGCGCTCGGCATGAGGTGTGTCTGTGGCTGCCTTGCCTCCGAGGCTGCGTGATTCGAGAGCTGTGGGCCGATGGCACCTACGTGGAACCATTGCCATCGCGTCCACGTCTGCTCATGTTGGGAGACGAGTTGGCACAGGGCTACTGTTGTGGCGATCCGGCCTGCACGTGGCCTGTCCTCATGGCGAACGAGCTTGGGCTCGAGCTGGTGAACCAAAGCGTGGCGGGCCAGGTGTTCCAACCGTCATCGATCCTTGACGCTCAGGTGAGTAACGTCGCAAAGGTTGTTGTGGAGTTGGGTGCCAACTACGTGCAGGAGCGATGCGACAAAGCCACGGTGACGGCGGACGTGAGGGGCTTTTTCTCGGAGGTCGTACGTCACTGGCCTCAGGCGGAGGCATGTGCAATTACCCCTACCTGGCATGAGTCCCACGCACGTGCGAACAGCTGCTATCGCGAGGTGGGAGGCATCGTCGCGCGTGCCGCTCGTGCGCGCGGCGTGCAGGTGGTCGATGGTCGAAAGATGGTGGCGGAAGGTCTTGTGTCGTTGCCGTCTGGGGCTGAGGTCCTGGATCGTCAAGCGTCCGAGCGCTTTGCGTCTCGTCTGCTCTTGGCGCTCGATATGGCTGGCGCTTCACCGGGGAAGCTACGCGAACGGGCCATGGGCGCGCTCGCCAACGAACCAACCTGCGCGTTGCCCTTACGCGAGGCGCTTCGCCGTGGCATAGGCGAGGTTGTCGTTGCGCGCGAGGGCTGCGTTGTGCTTGGGCTGCCAAACGACGGTTGCATGCTGTATGCCACGCGTGACGAGCTTGCCAAGGAGTCGTGTGGGCTTGCTGGGTTGCCACGCTATTATCACGTGCTCGGCAAGGGTATTGCCAAGCAGTTGGGTGCGCACTTTAAACTGGAAGGCGTTGAGCCATACAACCTCTGCGTGTATGAGCAGGGGACAACCTTGCCCATAAGGCCCGAGCTGGCCGCCGGCATTCGCCCGCTTGGCGAGTCGCATCTTGAGTTTGTGCGCGAGCACTATGAGCTAAGCGAGCTGATCGTTCCTGAGCTCTTGCAAGAGTCGCTAAGGCAAGGGCGCTTTTTGGGAGCGTTCGTGGAGGGAGAGCCGGTGGGCTTTATTGGCGAGCATCCGGAAGGGTCCATGGGGATGCTCCACATCCTGCCCGAGTTCAGGAGACGAGGTTGGGGAGAGGCGCTGGAGAGGGCCAAGATCAACAGACACCTCAAGCTTAACGAGACTCCCTGGATCGAAGTGAGCCCAAAGAACCGGGCCTCACTGCGCCTGCAGAAGAAGCTTGGCCTTACCGTCTTGTCCTCAGGCATGGCGGGCTATGTGAGCAGAGGACACGCATGATGCGTTGGGGTAGTATTAACACGTTCCGCTAGACGTTCAACGGATGGGGGTCATGCCATGCAAGGAGGCTCTAGGCACACCGATACAGGTGGTAACGTCAATCCGTTTGCACCTCACCTGACGGGCGATCTCTCGCCTGAGGCGAATGAACTCGTTACTCAAATAGTAAGGGGCCAGCTAAAGAACCCCTATGCCACCCCGCATGAGGCCGCGTTGCGACGCGACGAGTCGGATCGCGACCGCGATACCGCCCTGCGGCCGGCGTTTGTCCGCGACACCGAGAAGATCCTCCATATGCCTGCGTACAATCGGCTCAATGGCAAGACGCAGGTGTTCTCGTTCAGGGAGAACGATGACATAACCCGTCGCGGGCTGCACGTCCAGCTGGTGGCACGCGTCGCTCGCGACATCGGCTATGCGTTGGGACTCAATCTGGACCTCATCGAGGCCATAGCCCTCGGCCACGACATCGGCCACACGCCCTTCGGTCATGCGGGGGAGCGCTTTCTCAACGAGGTGTTCCACAAACGTACGGGCCGCTGGTTCTTCCATAACGTACAGAGCGTGCGGGTGCTCGACGTACTGTATGGGCGAAACGTGAGCATACAGACCCTCGATGGGGTCATATGCCATAACGGTGAGTTCGAGAAGCAGGTTTTGCGCACGAGCGATCTGAGCGACGTGGCGGGATTTGACGCCATGGTGCGGGATTGCTGGACACGCGGCGAAGAGGCCATCGTCCATTTGGCTCCCATGACCCTCGAGGGCTGTGTGGTGAGGATAAGCGACATCATCGCCTACGTTGGCAAGGACCGACAGGATGCTATCCGTGCGGGGATTGCGGACGAGGACACCTTTGACGATGGCCTTGGCGGGGCATACAACGCCTGGGCGTCGCGTGCGTTCGTGGGCGATGTGGTTGAGCACAGCGTTGGCCGCTCGAAGATCGCCATGAGCGAAGAGGCGTTTAACGAGATGAAGCGCGCAAAGCGCGAGAACTACAAGAAGATATACGGGGCGAGCGAGGTCGATGGCGAATTTGACCGTGGCATGGCCGACCTCTTCGACGCCATATACCATAGCGTGCTGGACGATCTTGTCGCAGGCCGTGAGGAGTCGCCCGTGTTCAGGCATCACATACGCATCATGTTGCAGGGACTCAGCCACTACGGTCGCACGTATGATTGGGAGAGCGACCTGGACCTCACGGCGGTGGACTATCTCTCGTCCATGACCGACAACTACTTTATGGCGTTTGCCGAGCACCTGTATCCAGGTTCGAAGCGGCTGTTTCGTCGCTGTGAGCATTTTTAGCGCCGTTATTGTTCACGCCCCCGTGCCCACGCCGTCCCGCATGCGGCTCCGCGCTCGCTTCGCTCGCTCACTTCGCGAGTCGCCGCTTGCGGGCCGGACGCAGTCGCGGGGTGCGAACAACAACCTAGCGTCTGAGCCGTCGTTCGAGCTTCTATGCGCTTGCTCCCGCTCGGGATATGGTACAATTGTTCGCATGGATACGTTATTCTCACAGGCAGAACAAAAGGTTCGCAACCAGAACGCGCCGCTTGCGGCTCGCATGCGTCCCCAGACGCTCGATGGCTACGTAGGCCAGGAGCAGGCCGTTGGCGCTGGCTCGTGGTTGCGGCTGGCCATAGAGCACGACACGCTTTCGTCCGTGTTGCTCTACGGACCCGCGGGAACGGGGAAGACCACGCTTGCGCGCATCATTGCCCACTCGACCCATGCGGAATTCGTTGAGGTCTCGGCAATAACGGGAACCGTCAAGGATCTTCGGCGCGAGATTGAGGCGGCGGACTCGCGCCTGCTCGCTTCCGGACGGCGGACCATATTGTTCGTGGACGAGATCCATCGCTTTAACCGCTCCCAGCAGGACGCGCTCTTGCATGCCGTGGAAAACCGCACGGTCGTGCTGATTGGCGCCACTACCGAAAACCCGTACTTCGAGGTAAATTCCGCGCTCATCTCGCGCTCGCGTGTGGTGGAGCTCACGCCTCTGGACGAAGGCTCAATACGCGAGCTCGTCGAACGGGCACTTGCGAGCGAGGAAGGGCTTGGGGGAGCATTCCTGCTCGATTCGGACGCACTCGAGGAGATCGTGGTCCTCGCTGGTGGGGATGCAAGGGCGGCGCTTACCTCGCTGGAACTCGCCAGCCAGATGGCATCTCCTTCTGGCGTGGCACCTGCGAAGGGGGAGGGGCCGCTCACCATTACGCTCGAGCATGTCCGCGAGGCAAATCCCCGGCGGGGGCTCGCGTACGACAAGAGCGGCGACATGCACTACGACATAATCTCTGCCTTCATCAAGTCCATGCGCGGCTCCGACCCGGACGCCGCCCTGTATTGGCTGGCCCGGATGATAGACGCGGGCGAGGACCCCAAGTTCATCGCCCGCCGTATCTTCATCCTGGCCTCCGAGGACATAGGAAACGCCGATCCCCAGGCGCTGCTCGTGGCCGAGGCGGCCTTCAAGGCGACCGAGGTGATCGGGTATCCCGAATGCCGTATCAATCTGGCGCAAGCAGTCATATATATGTGCCTCGCGCCCAAGAGCAACGCCGCGGAGGCAGGCATAGACGCGGCGCTCGCGGAAGTCCGCAACGGACCTCGCCGCGAGGTGCCCAACCACCTGCGCGATCGTCATCGGCCCGGTTCGGAGGAATATGGGGCATACCTCTATCCGCACAATTACCCAGCAGGTTGGGTTGAGCAGCAATACCTGCCCGACGGACTGGAGCGGGGCGCGTTCTATACGGCCGGCCCACGCGGATGGGAGGCCTGGCGCTTGGAGGCGACGGCACGCGACCGTGCGTGACAGTATCCCCTAACGGCACACCGCTCCTTCACGAGTTTTCGGACAGTCTGACGGGGCGGTGAGCGAACGCTGCCGTGCGCACTTCTCGGCGCCTCGCCTAAGGCCGTGTCCACTTTTCCGTCCGCGAACGTCCCCACCGTGCGCACAAATCGGCCATTTGTGCGCACGGTGGGGACGCTTGAGGGCGGAAAAGTGGACACGGCCCTCCCGGGACCTCGGGAAAGTGCGCACGGCAGGGAGGTCCGCGGGCGGGAAAGTGGACACGGCCCCGTCCCGCGGGAGACGCTAGGCACGGGCCGCGGCCTGCGCACCGAGACCGTGCAGGTGCAGGTCCTGCCGCAGGGACAGGTGCCCGCGGGCTACGACGCCAGCAAGGCGGCCTGCGTGAGGTAGCGGCGAACCCTGAGTGGTTGCAGGCGATGGGGATACTCCCCTTTGCCTCGCACGAGGCAAAGGGGAGTATCCCCATCGCCTGCCACCCAACCCACCTTACGTGCAGTGCAGAGCAGTGGTGTCCCCGTCCGGTGACGAACCCGTTTAAGCACAATGTCTTGTGGTGGCTTTCAACCTTTTTAGCAAATTGTTGTATTGTCGCTGCGTTAGGCTAGAATAAACGCGTATCGATTCCCAAAGAAAGGTGAAAGACGCAGATGGACGTCCTACAAATAGCGCTTATCGTTCTCGTTGTAGCTGGCATATGGGCAATTGCCGAGCTTGCCCTCACTATCCGCAAGACCCGCTCAGCCGTTAAGGACCTCTCCACGCAGGTGGGCGAGGTTACCGCCAGCGCAAACGATGCCATCGAGCAGGTCCAGCCCATCGTGCAAAAGCTGGACGGCATAGTGACCGACATCGAGCCCGCCGTTAAGGAGCTCAAGCCTCTCGTAGACAAGACAAACACCGCGCTTGACATGGCTACCGTGGACCTTGCCTCGGTAAACGACATCCTGGTTGACGTTACCTCCGTAACGGATACCGCCTCCAACGTTACCAGCACCGTTTCCAAGGCTGCGAACAGCGCCGTAAGCGGAGTCGCTGGAGTCGTGGGCAAGTTCACGGGCGGCAAGAAGGAGCCCAGGCGCCACAGGATCGCCGAGAAGGTTCAGAGCATCAGGCAGTCGGAGGAGTCCGTTGAGGTGCCGGAGCAGGTTGACGAAGAGCCTGTTGACGCTCCCAAGACCTACTTCACCTATGGGTCGCACAAGAAGGGCGAGTAAGGTGGCTAAGAGCGATTCCGTCGTCTGTCTAACCGTTCCCGCCTCGCCTTCATTCGCGCGCTCGGTGCGCATGATGGCCGCAAATCTTGCCGTTCTGTGCCCTATGAACGTCGACGAGGTGGAAGACGCGCGCATGGCGGCCGAGGAGGCCTTTGTTTATGCATGCGCAACAAAGCCCGCGTCATGCGAGATAGCCTTTAGCCTCGCAGACGATTCCCTGGCTATGACTTTCTCGCTTGGCGATTCGCTGCCCAAGGAAGGCGACGAGTCCTTCGAACAGGTTAGCTTTGCCGAACTGCTTCTCTCGGCCGTAAGCGACTCATACAAGATGGATTGGGATCAGCATTCCCTGCATGTCGTAAAGCAGGCGGGGGGCACACATGGCGCATAGCGACGATGTTACTCAGACGTCGCGCGTTCGTGTTCCCCGAGGAAAGAATGCCTGGGACAAGAGAGTGACCAAGGAGCTCTTTCGTCGGTATAAGGAGCAGGGCGACGAGGACGCGCGAAGCCAGCTGGTGGTAAACCACCTCAATCTGGTGCGCTATCTCGCCTCCAAGTTCATGAATCGGGGAGAGCAGCTCGACGACCTCATTCAGGTGGGTACCATAGGCCTCATTAAGGCTATCGATCGCTTTGATCCATCGCGCGGCCTGGAGTTTACCACCTACGCAACTCCTACCATAACGGGCGAGATCAAGCGTCACTTTCGTGACAAGGGCTGGTCGGTACGAGTACCCAGACGGTTGCAGGAGCTCTCGACGAAGGTGTCGAGGGTAACCGAGGAGCTGACCGCCGAGCTCAAGCGTTCGCCTTCGGTAGACGAGATAGCCGAGCGCGCAGGCGTTAGCGTGGACGAGGTGCTTCAGGCCATGGAGTCGGCGAGCGCCTACAGTTCCGTTCCCTTGGAGGGCGGCAACGACGACGATGAGGCCACCTCTGTCATAGATCAACTGGGTTCTGAGGATGAGGAGCTGAGCGCTACCGAAGACCGCATGCTCCTTGACGACATCATTCGTGAGTTTTCCTCGCGAGAGAGGGATATCATTCGGATGCGCTTCGAAGATGGGCTTACGCAGGCTCAGATTGCAAACGAGTTGGGAATCTCGCAGGTCCAGGTATCTCGTTTGCTCAGACGTACCCTGGCTCGCATCCAAGAGAAGATCGGCGTGCAAGAGGCGTCCGAATAGCCTGTCTTCATAGCTCTGTACGCTTTATGGTTCGCGCCCGCACCCGCGCCCGCACCGCAGGGGGCGACTCACGAAGCGAACGCGGAGCCGCATGCGAGCCGGGCATGGTGCAGGGCCGCGAAAGCTTTTCGCCCTTGTCTGTTCGTGATGGCATGCATGATGGCCATATGTTTATGGATTGCTGGTACAATATCGAGGTTCTATCGGTTTAGAGAGTATGAGGTGAGGCATGAGCGCCGACATCAAATACATGACTACTGCTCAAATTCGCGAGGACTTTCTGGAGTTCTTCCAGGAAAAGGGATGCAAGCGCTATGACTCGTCTTCGCTTATCCCCGACGATCCTTCGCTGCTTCTTTCGAACGCTGGCATGAACCAGTTCAAGGAGTACTACCAGGGTCTTAAGACCATGCGTGAGGTGGGTGCGTGCTCGTGCCAAAAGTGCCTGCGTACGAATGACATCGACAACATTGGCGACTCGCGTCACCTCTCGTTCTTCGAGATGCTTGGCAACTTCGCGTTTGGTGGCTTTAGCAAGGAAGAGGCCATTGAGGCGGCGCTTGAGTTCTGCACCGATCCAGACCACCTGGGCCTGCCCATGGAGCGCCTGTACTTTACGGTGTTCACCGACGACGACGAGTCCGCAGAGCTTTGGCAGAAGTACGGCGCCTCCGCCAGCCACATCACGCGTCTTGGCGCCGACGACAACTTCTGGGCGGCAGGTCCCACGGGTCCCTGCGGTCCCTGCTCGGAGATATACTTCGACCAAGGTGAGGAGTTCGGTTGCGGAAGCGCGGACTGTGCGCCGGGATGCGACTGCGACCGCTACCTTGAGTTCTGGAATCTCGTGTTCACCCAGTACGACCGCCAGGAGGACGGCTCGATGCCGGAGTTGCCGCATCGCAACATCGACACCGGCATGGGTCTGGAGCGCATCGCCGCCATCATGCAGGGGCAGCACTCCAACTACGAGGGCGACGTGCTGCGCAGCCTGCTTGGCGTTGGCGAGCGGCTTAGCGGCAAGGCCTATGGCGGAACCGCCGGTGGTGCCGACCGTAGCCTGCGCATCATCGCCGACCACTCCCGTGCCGTCACCTTTATGATTGGCGATGGCATCCTTCCCTCCAACGAGGGGCGCGGATACATCCTTAGGCGCCTGCTCCGCCGAGCCGTGTACCATGGCCGTCTGCTGGGCATCGAGGGAGCCTTCCTCATTCAATATTCCGCCGAGGTTCGCGCCATCATGGGTGACGTGTATCCCGCGCTGGTCGAAAACGCCGCGCTTATCGATGGCATCATCGCCGCCGAAGAGGAGCGCTTCAATGCCACGCTCGACAAGGGCGAGGCGTTGCTCGCCGCCGAGCTGGAGAAGCTCTCGGAGGGCGAGGAGCTGCCGGGAGAGGTTGCCTTTACCCTGCATGACACCTATGGCTTCCCCATAGACCTTACCCGCGAGATATGCGAGGTACATGGCGCCACGATTGCCATGGACGCCTTCGATGCCGCCATGGCAGACCAGCGCGAGCGCGCGCGTGCCGCGGCGAATCGTGACGCATGGGGAACGTACAACAATGCGTGGACCACGCTTTCCGACGAACTGAGCCCCACGCAGTTTGAGGGATACGACAAGAACGAGGTCTTAGGGGCTACGGTCCTTGCCATTGTTCGCGAAGGCGTCTCCGTTGAATCCGCGCAGGCTGGCGACGGCATCGAGGTGGTACTCGATCGCACGCCCTTCTATGCCGAGATGGGCGGTCAGGTGGGAGACACCGGAACCCTGAGCGGCGATGCCATGGCGATGGAGGTAACCGACACCAAGCATCGCGAGGGTGACCTGTATGCCCATGTGGGCACCCTCACCGAGGGAACGCTTAGGGTGGGGCAGCGCGTGGACGCGGCAATCCACGTGGGACGCCGCGAGCTCATTCGGCGCAACCACACGGCAACGCATCTGCTCGACGCCGCGCTCAAGCGCGTTTTGGGCGAGCATGTGAGCCAGGCCGGTTCGCTGGTGGCACCCGAGCGCCTTCGCTTCGACTTCACGCACTTCGAGGCCCTTACCGCAGATGAGATCCAGCGCATAGAGGGAATGGTCAACGCCGAGATATTTGCGGCTGAGCCAATCGTTACCAAGGTCATGGGCATCGACGAGGCCAAGGCTTCGGGTGCGGTTGCCCTGTTTGGCGAGAAGTACGGTGACGTGGTCCGGGTCGTCTCGACGGGGACCTCGGACGAGCCCTTCTCGCGTGAGCTCTGTGGTGGTACGCATGCGCGTAACACGGCTGAAGTGGGCCTCTTTAAGATCGTGTCGGAAGGGTCGGTCGGTTCGAACGCTCGTCGCATCGAGGCCGTGACCTCCGCGGGTGCGATTGCCTACGTCGACGAGCGCCTAGCACTCGTGGATGCGATCGCGGGCGAGCTCAAATGCCGTCCGGCCGAAATGGCGGGACGCGTCGGACAACTTCAGCAGGAGCTAAAAGACGCAGGCAAGAAGCTCCAGGCCGCATTGGCGGGAGGATCTTCCAACAAGCTTTCCGATGCTGTTTCGGCAGCGGAGGACAAGGGCGCATACAGGCTGGTCGTCGCAAGGTTGGACGGCGTGAGCGGCAAGGAGCTGCGCGGTGCATGGGACACGGTGCGCGACAAGCTCGGCCTTGCATGCGCCTGCGTGATCGCTTCCGTGACCGACGACGGAAAGGTCGCGTTGCTTGCTGCGGGAACCGACGCCGCGGTAGAGGCGGGCTTTGCCGCCGGTGCGCTCATAAAGGACATCGCGCCGCTCGTGGGCGGTCGCGGGGGAGGCCGTCCCACCATGGCGCAAGCGGGTGGGCGCGATGCCTCAGGCGTCGATGCTGCGCTCGATGCGGCAAGGAAGGCGCTCGACGCCTAATGATCGAAGGGGTGCCCCGGCTCTTGTTTCGCGAAATGAGAGTCGGGGCTTTTTCTTAAGCGCGCGAGGAGAACCATGCGAGCAGTAGCGTTAGACATTGGAGAGGTGCGGGTAGGAATCGCCGCGAGCGATGTTTCGGGGACCATAGCCTCACCGGTGTGCGTGCTTCCCACGCCGGAGGTCGTTGGCAATGCGCGAACCTGGCGACGCGTGTTGGAAGACTATGAGCCAGAGGTTTTGGTGTGTGGACTTCCTAGGACTATGGCAGGTGAGGAGGGTCCCCAAGCACTCAAAATTCGTACCGTTGCCGAGCGCATTCGTTCCGCTTGCGGTCTTCCTCTGGAGTTTGTTGACGAACGCCTTTCATCGGCTGAGGCAAAGCGTATCCTTAGGAGTGAGGGTCTGACCGAGAAACGTATGCGAGGAAAAATTGATATGGTAGCCGCCTCGCTGTTTCTTCAAACGTGGCTAGACGCCCGTACCAACTAGAGAGGTCCGCCATGTCCAAATCGGAGAGCCGGCGCAAGGGGTCCGGGGAGAAGAGGCATCGTCGCAGGCGAGGCAGCTCTGCGCCTTCGCGCAAGCACAGTGCGCGGGATACGTCCAAGTCGGCAGATAGGCGTAGCGCACACTCCAAGTCAAAGAAGCAGCGGAAGCCGTCGGGGCGTACCGGCAGCTCTGAGCCTATTACTGGTGGTACCGGATCTTTCAAGACGGGCAACACCGGCAGCTCCCAGCGCGTGTCCGCGGGCAACACCGGCAGCTCCCAGCGCGTGTCCGCGGGCAACACCGGCTCTTTCTCTACAACAGGATCCAGGCGCGTGAATTCTTCGTCTGGTAAGGTTCGTTCATCCAAGCGTGGCAAACGCGCACCTATGCATGCTGCTCCCGTGAAGAAGCGCTTCCCAGTATGGGGCGTGCTGCTCATAATCCTCCTTGTCGCAGGCGCGGGCGTTGGCGCCTTCTTCGGAATTCGCTACTTGCTCCATCCCTATGAGGGCGCTCGCGTGGAAGACGGTCAGCAAGTAACCGTAGTAATACCCGACGGCTCCTCAGGTTCCGAAATCGTGCAAGCGCTTCTGGATTCGGGCGTAATACACAGCTCAAAGGACTTTCGCAAGGCGGTGCAACAGCAAAATGCCGACCAGAACCTGCGTAGCGGCACCTATACGTTTGTGACGGGGTCGGATTGCGCGGAAATCGTTCGCCAACTCGTTGCGGGGCCCAACTCGGCAGAGGGGCAGCTGCAGGTACCCGAGGGTCTTACCGTAACGCAAACGGCGGCTCTTGTGGAGAGCTCCTTGGGTATACCGAGCAAGGAATTCCTGAATCAGGCAAAGGCCTCAAACTACGTGGATGACTATCCCTTCCTCGCCTCTGCGGGAAAGGATTCTTTGGAGGGGTATCTCTATCCCAAGACCTACGACCTCTCCGGCAAGGACAAAACCGCCGATGCGGTAATTCGGCTCATGCTCGACCAATTCCAATCCGAGGTTAACGGTCTCGACATGGCTGGCGCCGAAAAGAAGCTCGCCGAACGCTACAACCTCAACGTCACGGACTACGATATCCTCAAATTGGCCTCCGTCATTGAGAAGGAGGCGACCAACGAGGACGATCGTCCCAAGGTCTCTTCGGTGTTCTACAACCGCTTGAGCGTTGGTAAGGCGCTGGAAAGCGATGCGACCATGGGCTATGAGACCGGTGGTGCCGTAACGAGCGAAGACCTCACGAAGGATAGCCCCTATAACACCTATCTGCATAAAGGTCTGCCGCCCACACCCATATGCTCACCGAGTCTGTGGAACATAGAGGCGGCCATGGAGCCGGCCGATACCGATTACATGTACTTCTTCATCATAGAAAGCGACAACTATTCTAAGCATACGTACTCGAAGACGTATGAGGAGCACGACAGCGCCTATGCCGAGGCGCTTAAGGAACAGGCCGAGGCTAACGGGGAGAAGAAATAAGTGTCATTGGTACGTGCGCAAAGATACGTACACTCGGTCGATTTGATTGATGTCGACGAGCTTCGGCGTCAGGGTATCCGCTGCGTCTTGCTGGACCGCGACAACACGCTTGTGCCACGCGACGCAACCTGCGCGCCGCCCGAGATCGCAGATTGGCTTACTCGGCTACGCCAAGCGGGCATAGCGGTGTGCATGGTGTCGAACAACTTCCACACAAAAGAGGTGTGCGCCTCCGCCGAGGAGCTGAACTGTGCGGTCGTACACCACGCCATGAAACCGGCGCCCATTGCGGTATGGCGCGCCATGCTCCTCTGCGGCGTTACCCCCGAGCAAACCCTGCTCATAGGTGACCAGTTGTTCACCGATATGATTGCCGGAAACTTAGCGGGAGTGCAAACGGTGCTCGTGCGTCCCCAAAGCGTGAAAGACCTCTGGTACACGTTACTTTTGCGCAAGGCCGAAAACATCCTCTTGCGTGGCGCCGTCTACGAAGGCGAATAGACGCCCCCGCCTCCCATCAGTAGCCACCGCTCTAGTTCTGTTAAAGCTGTTCGTGCCCCCGCGCACACGACGCTGTCCGCAGGCGGCGACTCACGAAGTGAGCGAGCGAAGCGAGCGCGGAGCCGCCTGCGGACAGCGTCGCGTGCGCGTGCGCGGACGACGGCCCTCTGCTTCGCGCGTGCGCGGACGACGGCCCTCTGCTTCGCGCGTGCGCGGACGACGGCCCTCTGCTTCGCGCGGGGGCGGGCGATGGCCCTCCGCTTCGTGCGGGGGCGGGCGACGGCCCTGTTTGATTGTTTGCCGCACTTCTCTGCATCCGAGTGGCCATAGACGGACCTCAGAGATGATAGAATCGTTCTCGTACAAACGCGATGAGGAGATTCTAGTTGCAGATCAACGACAACGGCTATATTACCCATGAAGGATGCGACCACATCTTCTTCGTGGGCTTCTTAGGTGCGGGCAAGTCTACTTTGGCTCGAAACCTCGGCAGGCTGTATCGCCGCGCCTATGTGGATACCGATCGGATGGCGGAGCGTCTCTTGTGCAAAACGGTGCGAGAATGCTTTGAGCAAGATGGCGAGGAGGCGTTCCGTGATGCCGAGACCGAGGTGCTCGAGCGTCTTCGAACGCAGAAGTCCCTCTTGGTGAGCTGCGGCGGAGGCATAGTGGAGCGGAGCCGCAATTGCACCATCATGCACGAGATGGGCGTCATCGTATATTTGGATGGGGACCTATCCGATTCGCTGAGGCAGATTCAGCATCCCGAAAAGCGTCCCGACCTTGGGCAGGAGGATGTGAACGAGCTGTATAGTCGCCGTCGTCCCCTGTTCCGAAACGCCGCGGACTACGTGGTAGACATAAGGAACAAGAGCTTTGAGCAAGTGGCGGAGGATGCAGGCCGTCTGCTGTGGGAGGAGGGATTGCTTTGAGCGATACGCTCAAACGTCAATGGGTGCCTGTGGCAGGTGGCTCGTGCGATGTGCGCTTGGGCTATGGTGCGCTCGACCAGGCGTCTACGATTGCTCGTGATTCGGTGGGTCGCCCTCGCAAGGCCATGGTGGTCGCCTTATCCAGCAGCAGCGAAGACGTACGCGAGCTTGTCCGAAGACAGTTGGTGCACACGGGCTTTGAGGTGTGCTGGCACCTCTTGCCAAATGGATCCGTCTGCAATATGGAGCAGGCGATGCTTCTGTTTGAAGACCTTGCCCAAGAGCAGATGACCGGCGAGGACCTTTGCTGTGCAGCGGGCGACTCCGATGTGCTTAGCATGGTCACATACGTGTGCGGATCTTGGTGCGGCGGTATGCCATACGTCGCGGTGCCTACGGACGAAGTGGCGCTTTTGGAAGGTGTCATTACTCCACGCGCGCTGGATGTGGCAGGACGCAGGTACATGGTGTCGGTTCAGCCGAGCGCACAGCACGCGTTGCTCGATTTGGAGCTGGGCATGGCGGAGGCGGGGTCGGAAGAGAGCCTTCACGCTAACGCTCTTATGACATCGACGGCGATGGCGAGCTCTGAGCGCATTTTCTCGGATCTTTGGGATCATGCGGACGAACTTGCGAGGGGAGACGAGGAAGTCCGCCTGACTCAATTGCTCGCCACGGCCAAGCAACGTGGACTCACTGCCTCTTCTACTGCCGCAGCCATTCGGATGTCGCTGGACTATGGCCAGAGTTTCTGTCATGCGCTTGCGCGTGTGGCAAAGGACGACGTTGCGCCGTCGGTGAGGTTGGCGGAGGGTATGCGCTTCTGCGCGCGTATTGCAGTCGCGCTGGACAAGCTTTCCATTGACGACATGCTGGCGCAAGACGAGCTGCTGCAGGCGTTGGGTGTTGGGTCGGCAGTTTGTGACGTAGACGCGCAGGAGTTGGCAGACGCTCTGTTGCAGGAGCATTACTCCCATACCAATCGGTTCATGTTACTTGTCCCCTTTGGCATTGGGCGCGTGCGGCTAGCGACGGTGCCAAAAGAGCTTTTGATGGAGCATGCACAGGCATGGTGCTCCGTCCATCGGAAGAGTGAATGAGAGGAGCCAGGATGGCTAACGTGCAAGACGAAAATGTGGCAATAAAGAAGCGCCTGGGCAAGCTGCGCGATTTTATGGGCGAACGTGGATACGGCGCCGTGATGATACGAAACATTGCCGACATCCGATGGCTTACCGCCGCGTCACGGGTACTCGACGACGAGGTTGCCCATACTGCGCTTGTGACCTTGGACGGTGCCTGGCTGCATACGGATTCCCGGTATTATGGGTCGTTCGTCGAGAGGCTCGGCGAGCAGAGTCCTTGGTGCGTGGACGAGCGCATCGTCTCTCATGCAAAATGGGTGGCAGATAAGGTACGCGAGCTGCGCATAAGGGTGCTGGCGGTAGAGGATACGCTGACGCTTGGGTTCTACGAGGAGCTTGGGGTGGAGCTCAACAAGGTCTCTTGTGCCTGTCTGATACCACGGTTGCATGGTGACCTTGCACTTATGCGTGTGTCCAAGGACGAGGAGGAGCTATCGCTCCTGCGTGAGGCGCAGCGGATTACGGACGCGGCGTTCGACCATATATGCTCGTTCGTGAAGCCTGGCATGACCGAGCTGCAGATCAGGGCGGAGCTTGAGGCCGCCATGCTTGCGGAGGGTGCCCATGCGCTCTCGTTCGACAGCATCATAGCCGCGGGTCCGAACGGCGCCAATCCCCACGCGCGTCCGAGCGAGCGGGTGGTGCAGAAGGGCGACATGATCGTAATGGATTATGGTGCCTTGTATGGTGACTACCATGCCGACATGACGCGCACGGTGTGCGTGGGCGAGCCTGGCCACAAGCAGCGCGAAGTGTATGACGTGGTCCGACGTGCCCACGAGACGTGCGCGCAGGCAGTGCGTCCCGGCATGAGCGGCAAGGAGCTGCATGAGCTTGCGGTGGGCGTGATTCGCGACGCTGGCTATGGGGACTACTTCAACCACGGTCTTGGCCATGGGGTAGGGCTCCAGATTCACGAGAGGCCTTTTGCGGGACGAACCAGCGACGACATACTTGACGAGGGGTGCGTTTTCACCATCGAGCCAGGCATCTATTTGCCAGGAGAGTTCGGCGTGCGCCTGGAGGACTGCGGCATCCTTACCGAAAGTGGGTATGAGCCGTTCGCCACCTCCACCCACGACCTCGTGTGCCTGTGATCTGACGTCCCCCGCGAGACGGGGTCGGGCGCACTTTCCCGGGGCCCGGGGAGGTGCCGTGTACACTTTCCTGTCTACAAACGTCCCTGCCGTGCGCACATATGGTCGATTTGTGCGCACGGTAGGGATAGTTTTGGGCCGAAAAGTGTACACGGCTAGATTGGGCGACATTCTCTCACTAGTCGAGGGCAGTCTGCGCGCAACTTAGTTCTGGACGACGTGGCCCTCCGCGCCCGCGACGTGGCCCCATACGGCGACTCACGAAGTGAGCGAGCGAAGCGAGCGCGGAGCCGCATGGGGCCACGTCGCGGGCGCGGAGGGCCGAGCCGCAGGCGAGCGAAGCGAGCGCGGAGCCG
>CADCPM010000097.1 GCA_902803315.1 uncultured Coriobacteriaceae bacterium | reverse complement strand
CTTCTTGGTAAAACCCGAAACTTTTACGTGGTAACGACCGAAACTTCACTTTGGTAAAACACGCAATTCATAGTTTGCAATACACAAATGGTGCGGGACCGTTAGACGAGTTGGAGGAACGACATGTCCAGCAGCCACGCGAACTGGCATGCGCCCGAGTCCGAGTGGAGGGCGGCGCGGCCCTGCGAAGGCGGGTCGCCGGTCGCGTGCACCGAGGTTGCCCGCGAGCTCATGGGAGAGACCGGGGCCAGCTCGCTCCGAGGAAGGCTCTTCTATCCCATATTCAACAGATACAGCGGCGACGTATGGCCTCACCAGCGGGCCATGCCGCCTCGCGAGCTGCCGCGCCGCTATGCGGACGCACTCGATGAGCGGCTACTTGGCGTATCGGAAGGCCGCCTACGCCTCCTGCTGCCTGTCGGTCGCGTCCGTCGACCTCGGTAGCCCTCACGGCAGGAGCCTGGGCGACCTAGACTTGGCAGTGGACGCACTCGTGCTCTACACCGATGCCTTCTACTGCATCTCGTTCGGAATATCGGCAGCGTGGCGGACTTGTCGCTGCTCGAGGTTGTGTACGTGGTCATTGTCTACTCAGCGGGTGGCGCCGTCGAAGGCTGGGCGACGACCACGTTCGCCGTGACGCTCGGGTTCCTCGGCATCTTCGTCATCCTGTCCTTCGTCTTGAAGTACCTCATGCTCATACTGAGGGCGCAGTTCACGAGGCAGAGCTACCTGACGGAGGGACAGCGAAAGGTGGGCAAGTCGTAGGCACGCCCCAGGCTATGCTTAGGCAACGTGAAACCGCCGTGCTCAGCCTTCCAACGTATGTAAATGGCTGCCATAACGACTCAGTTCGACAGCTCCGAACTGCGCGTCATTGTTGTAAAATTGATGCAGAAGAAGTGCCGTAAGGTTTGAGGAGCGTGCAGCCAACGAGACTAATTCGCATTTACAAGAAGTCACGTTTGCACTCAGATGCCAATCGTTGCAAGAGCGCAATGTTTTACTCAATGGTGTAGATGCTAAACTGGTAAGAATGCGATTCAAATCATTGGTAAAGAACGCGAAAACAGGAGCGAGTATTCATGGGCAAAAGAGTGTACATAAGCGCAGACTATTCCGAGGCGGATGGGGACAGGGATGTAATAGACCTTCTTCATTCATGGGGTTCTGACAGTAAGCACAAAACTGATTTCATCGACACGGCGCAAGTAGTTTCTGGAAGCGTGTCCAACGACCCGGATTGTCGCTCGTGTGATCTGAAAGCTGAGTTTAACAGGCAGATCAATGCCTCGTCGGCCGTGATCTTCGTGGTTGGGGACAAGACAGCGTCGCGGGATGCGGGAAACGCCTGTAGGAGAAATAGCGAGGGTGAGGGCTGCACCTGCACGCCATACAAACATAACGCGAATGGCTCGACCACATGCAAGATTAAGGGACCGACGCATAAACCTGCCGCCGACGAGGACCTCGGGAAGATCAATACATTCTCGTATCTCGAACACGAATTCAAACAGGCGGAAAGACGAGCCAAGGACATCATCGTGGTGTACAACTCTCTGTACCATCAGCCTGGTTGGCTCCCTTCCTATATGAGCCACTGCGAGGATGGTGCGCGTCCGTTCTGGAAGAAGAATGCCTCGGGGGAAGTGGTCGGAGACTATCAATACATAAAGGAAGCTCTTGGCTATGAGTGACCCGGCCTGGCTTCGCACCAAGCAGGCGGCTGGCAATGCGAAGGACTGGGTGGTCGTTCGCCTAAGGTCCATGTCTGAAGGGAAGAGCACCCCCTCGGCAATCATAAGGCTTGTTACCTCAGCCATAGGCTACATCTCTTCAATATTCGCCTTTTCCGTTCTGCTGAAGGACCTAGCTGGCTTTGACGGCGCGGAAGAGCTCTGCAAGCAGCACTGGCGTTGCCTCATCATTGTCGGCTTGCTCGCGTCCCTTGTTCACAACCGCGCGCAGATATCGTGCAAGGGAGCCATGGCTGGCGATGACTTTCAGGTCGAAGTTCGCGTGAGCGATTTGTTCGACGTCGGTGCCTCGAGCTTTGTGATTCCCACGAACACCTACTTCCACACGAAGATGGACGGCGAGTATATAAGTCCTCAGAGCGTGCAGGGAGCATTCCAGATCAGGTACTTCGGCGGCAAGACCGACGAGCTCGACAAGCTGATCGACGATAACCTGAGCCAACAGGGAGTTGCGGGCGCGGATGGTCGTGGCACGCGCGAATCCCCAAAGAGATACCCTGTTGGGACCGTTGCAAAGGTCGACCACAGTGGGAAGCACTACTATTTCGTAGCCGTGAATGACGTCAATAGGTATGGCAAGCCCAAGAACCAGGAATATGCAAACGTGGAGACTGCGCTGAGAGGTTTGATTAAGGCCGTAAACACAATTGGGCACTGTGACGATCTGGTCATGCCGCTGATCGGCACGGGTAGGGCCGCCATCCGGGAGGCGACGTTAGAGAGGGTGGTTAGGGAGACGATTGACATGTTTCTCAGGTCCAATGATAAAACGTGCAGCAAGCTAATCATCTGCATTCGTCCAAAGGATTATCTGGAAGGCAGAGTCGACATGGTAAGGATTCAGACGCTTATCGACTACAAGTGCTTGTTCAGATAAAGACAACTGCTAACGTCGCATCAATCAGGTGAGGGCAAGTCAGGATTGGTACAACAGCTCAGTGTGCTCGAAGGGAACGGATTATGGGACACAGCACCGAGGAATCTCAACTCAGGCACGACAACGCACAGGAGATGTGCGAGATCGAGCGCCTGTGCGGCACGAGGCGGGAATCGATCAAGGGTGCCCGTGCGCAAAGGGATGCGAAGACGTATCTGCCGCTGCTCGCGGAGTTCGCGGACGCGGCCGCCGACTGCATTCCGCACATGAACGCGGACATAGACCAGTGGGGGCCAGACGACATCCTGCTCTGGAATGTGGTACGCAGCTTGAGCAGGTGGTCGAAGTCTCCAGTGGTGTCGGTGAAGGGCTACGTCGGAGACGAGGACTGGCCGCTCATCGACCTGGCTGTGGAGGTTGTGTATGAATCCGTCCCACACGACGACCGTCTTCTGAGCGCCTACGACGAACTGCGTGGCCAGCGATAAGGCTCGTAGTGATGAGGAGAACATAAGCCAGAGCTTGGTCGCGGTGCGGTTGTCGCATTGCTGTGGCCACGAGTGGAAGGAGTTTCAATTGGCGGACGAACAGCAGCCCACGGTCTTCATATCGTATTGCCAGAGCGATGGCTCCGCCTATGCCGATGACTTGGAGTCGCAACTGTCGGACTACTTCACGGTGCGGAGGGACAAGTCGGCCTTGGCGCCGAATGACGATATATACTTGTTCATGGGTGGAATAGCCGAAGAGGACTACGTGGTCATCATCCTGACCGAAAACTACCTGGAGTCATTGAACTGCATGCTGGAGATGTCATACTTACTTGAGCAACCTGATTGGAGCGATAAGGCAATAGTCCTGGTGATAGACGCTGCAGTCTATGGGCTAAAGCGGAAACTTGAGGTCGTGTCGTACTGGAAGCTAAGGCAAGACGAGTTGGAGGTGCTTAAGAACGACACAAGCCATGGAAAGACCTTGGTAAATGTGGAGCTGGAGTACGTAAGACAGATTAACGCGCAGGTTGAGACATTTCTGTTGGGTCTCTCAAAGAAGCTAAACCCAAGCCAGATTGCCGTTGTCAACGAGTTGGCAAGAAAGCTTAAGGCGTCAAGGGAGAGGCGGTCCAGTTTCGACGTCACGAGCACCACGGTGCGCAGGGGCGAAGAGAAGGTGAAAGAACTTTTAAACCAGAGCGGCTCAATGACCATTGGTGAGATAAGTACTGAGCTGGGCAACACACGGGCGTACACCTCGAGACTTATTAGACGTTTGCTTGAGGCGGGTCAGATACGCGCGGATTCCACCTCGGCAAGAAACAAGCGGTTCTGCATTGACGACAGTGCGGCCAATTAGCTAGGAAAATCCTTTACCACTGCTGCTCTTGGAGACACTGTTAGCATATGGTTAATTTGATCACATCTAGTCAGGCTATAATTGCCAATCTCAGTCAGCCCGTGGTGGCTGGGTCCCCGCATCATGAAGACGGAGGCCTTGTCGAAGAGCCTGTCGAGAGCGCGCAGGAGCATGTCGTCGCCCGTGAAGAACTCCTCCCATCCGCTCGCTGCGGTCGTGCTGATCTCTCTGGTAGGATTCGCGTTCGGCAGGTCCGACTTCTCGAACGTTGCTCATCTGCCTCCCAACACGGTGAAGGCAATAGACGAGGACATCTACCGGCAAGTCTGCTCGGCGGCCAGCTCTGATGACGCTGATGGCGTCGCGAGAGTTTATGTGCCAAGGTGGGACACGGTCGACAACTGGCCGCTGGCCGCATACGGCGGCTCACACTTCTCGTCAGCGCTGTACGCCCATGGCATAATCGACCGGAAGATCAAGGTCGAGCTGGTCCCTTCTCTTGAAAAGAACGACGAGTTCGCAGTCGACGCCAATGGCAAGACTGCAATCTAGAGCGTAGGTTGCTTGGTCGGGTTCACACAACAACGGCTTGACTGTAGAATATGTCCCGCACACAAGCCGGCAGCGGAGACAAGGAGAGGTCCCTGCCCCGTACTTTTCGCGGGTCCGGCGGCGGTCACGGCTACCGCCGCGCAAGGGCGGCCACGACTACCGTGAACAGGGTAAGAGGAATTTCCGTGCGAGAGCACTCCCCAAGTCGCACCCATCTGACTCATCAAGGGCCTCAGCGGCATGGCGCCGGAGGAGGCTGACGTGGTATGCTACATGGACAACAGGTAGCGCACAGGTGGAAGAATCCTCGCGGGTGTTTTGTCCACCTTTGGCACCAGCAGAATGCGGTGGGACATGCAATAGGCACAAAAACACGCAGAGGGACGCGCGAGGCTTCGCAACGCATTGCTCTCTCTTCTCAGCACGCTTGCCGTGATGATACTGATCGGAATCGCAAACACCCACGAAATCGCCCCAAGCTTTCGGCGCTAGGCACTCAACTCAACAAGGCCTTTCCGCAACCAACGGTCGGCGTCCTCTCCCTTGTCGTTTGGCTCGCTTTGTATAGGCTGTACAGCACGGCGCTGTCTGCGGTTGAGCGAGTCGACAAATCGGCTGCGATGGTTTCGCTCGTGTTTGCCCTCGGTACCGCGCTGGGGCAATGCTTTTATGTTGACGGTAGCTGGGATGCGCTGGCGGGCGACACGGTCGCCTCAATCAAGGGTGCTGTTTGCGTCGTTGGCCTATGGATTCTTTTTTACGTATTCGTTGAGTAGGCCTTCGCCTGGCTGGACGATTTCTGGGCGCGGGATCGCTTGGCCCTCGTGCGGGCGGGCCGATGCTCAATGCTTCGTCGTGCGGGCGCCCGCTTCAGCCGACTCCCATTCGCCTATTCCTTCCTCTGCATACTCGGTTGTTGGGCAGTAGTCCTCTTCGTGTACTTTCCTGGCTCGGTCGGCTGGGACGCGCTCTACCAGCTCGGCCAGTATTACGGCCTGCGGCCATGGTCGAGCCACCATCCTGTGCCCGTCACGCTCCTCATGGGCTTTGTGGTCGATTTGGGAAGGAGGCTTCACTCCTACAATCTCGGCGCGTTGCTGTACGCACTGCTTCAGTCCTGTCTGTCGGCAGCGGCGTACGCGTACTGCGTCGCCCTGTCGATTCGGATGCGCGTTCCCAAAGGCGTGACCGTCTGCATGCTTGCCTTCTACGCGCTGTGCCCCCTTTTCTCCGGTTATGCGCAGCAGCTGTACAAAGACGGATTGTTCGCGGCGTCGTTCGCCCTGAGCGTGGCGGCGGCCGCGTCGACCATGCTCGCATGGGAGCGACACGAGTGCGTCGGGGCGAACCAATGGGCGATTCTCGTGGCCGCGTCTGTAGTGGCATGCGTCTTCCGGAAGAACGGAGTCATCAGCATAGCCCCCCTCTTCCTGGCGATGTTGGTCTATTTGGGCGTGCGCCACGTGCGGGACAGGCGTCGTGAGCAGAGGAGGCTGGCGGCGCTGCTCTTTGTCGTTATGGCGCTCTCTGGCGGCGTTTGTTATGTGGCAGAGCAGGCAACGGGTGCGCAGCCGGGGTCAATAAAGGAGGCGCTCAGCGTGCCCTTCCAACAGACCGTGCGCTATATGCGGGATCACGCGGACGACGTGACCCAGCAGGAGCGCGCCGCGATAGACGCCGTTCTGGACGTGGATCGGATTGCCACTGCATACAGGCCGCACCTTTCCGACTACGTAAAGGATACCTTTCGGCAGGACTGCACGACGGAAGACCTCGCACGGTACTTTGGGGCGTGGGCCGCGATGCTCTTGCGCCATCCAGGCTGCTACGTGCAGGCAACGATCGCGAACACGTATGGATGCCTGTTTACAGGTGGGGTGCTCGACGACCACGTGGACCGATACTTGATGCATATGAGCACGGACCCAGACCTCCATCCGGAGAAATTCGGCTTCCACTACGTGGGGAGTCCCCAGCTCAGGGGGCCTGTTTTCTAGGCTGCTCGGCACGCTTGCGTACATGCCGATCCTGGGCCTCCTCGTGAGTGCCGCCGCCTACATGTGGCTCCTTCTGGCGTCGTTCGGATATGCCGTGTCACGAGGGAGGGCGATGGGCGTCGTGCTGGCGACGCCGTGTCTGGCGGCCGCGCTCGTTTGCGTGCTGTCTCCTGTCAACGGTTCGATTCGCTACATGATGCCCATCATCGCGTCGTTGCCCGTCGTGCTTTGCGCGCTTGGACCGACGCCCGGACGGGAGGCATCTGCTTGCCCGCGTGGGGAAGGCAGCCGTACGGGGTCCGTTCCCGCGCGCTAGGACCCGCTCTCTGGCCTCCCGCAGTAGTCCTGCGGGAGTCGGAGTCCACTGCGCCTGTGCGGCGAACAGTATCGTGAATGAGTGCTAAAGGAATCGTCTTTTGGCAGGGTGCGCCTTTTATTATTTGCAGGGTGACGCGGACGACATCACGTATATAGCTTGTCGCAAACGCGGCCATGGAAACATGCGCCTCGCGATTGATTGGCTTTCCTTAGTGTCGCACTGCTTTAAGTATTAATAGAGACTGCGTACGATGCGTTATGATGCTTCTAACCACATCGGTTTGCGTGAGGGAGATGAAGGCGCAAATGGGCTATGGATTCGAACGACTATGCGAGAATGACTTCCGCGCTCCGTTCTCGGTGGACAAGGACGATGAATACTATCCCGACCTGAGGAGACGCCTCACGCGATTCGTGAAGGCGGTCGAGGGCAGCGGCTTCGGCAAGGACACGGTCAAGGCCGCGAAGAAATACGCCGACAAGGTGTGTGAGTCGCTGCGCGACTATTACAGGGGAAACGTCGCAACGTCCCACCAGAGGGTGGAGAATCTCGTCAGGGGGCTGGTGAGCAACGATATGGCGCTGTCTCCAGTAGGCGGCGACGTAGTCTTTCCCGCCGGCGGGGGTACGTCCGAAATCCAGCTCTTCAGGGCGCGCGCAGAGCCCGAGGCCCGCACATACGCCCCGAACGAGATGCTCCACCTGCCCTTTTGCCTGCGGCAGAAGGCGAAGGGGTACCGGTTCAGCATCCCCGGGGTAACAAGCCTGTATCTCTCGAACACGTCGTACGGGTGCTGGATCGAGCTTGGCAGACCGCCGGAGCACGATTTCAACGTGTCGCCTGTGATACTCGAAGGTACCCAACGCGTGTTCAACCTCGCTGTGATGACAAGGGATTTAAGAATCCTACGCTCCTTGAACGAGGAGCGTCTGCGGCCATGGATAAAACTCCTCGTGCTCATGATTGCTACATCGTATCGGGTGGGCGAGGCCAATCGCTCGTTCAAATCCGAATACATCGTCTCACAAAGCATCATGATTGCGTGCAAGAAGCTCGGTCACGATGGCGTCGCGTACTTCTCGAAGCGCGTCAGCGACGAGGCCTTCGCCCGGGCTGCAATCAACCTGGCACTCTTTGCTGACTGGAGGGCAGGCAGGGACTATGGCCCCATCTGCGAGCACCTGAAGGTCGACGAGTCTACGAACTACCAGATGTACCACCAACTGCACCTTTCGCCCGAGTCCGAATATGCGCTGCGCGTGGATGGAACTCAATACATCACGAACGTCGGTAAATACCGCAGGCAGTTTGACTACAGGGATACCGAGTTTCACCGATTCGATCAGTTCTTGTTCGAGACGTGGGACGACAAGGACGCCTTACCCTGGGGCAACGCGCTTGGCTGACGGAGGTCTGGGTGTATAGCGACGGTTATTGATTCGCCGTTGCTGTATTACAATGGCAATTGCCCATGGCATTGCGAAGGAGCATGCACATGACGAGCAAAGCAAATGGAGCGTCATCGACCCGAGCGGGAGCACCTCGATAGACAGGATGCTGAGCCATGAACCTCAATGTCGGGGGAAGGTGGAAGGATGGCTTTCTCTCGAATACGATAGGGGCGATACGCTACAGCTGCGATACGCTCAGGTTCGCTCGGGAGCAGCAGACCCGGTTGGTCGAGGCTTAAGGTACCATAGCGTGGATGGCAATCCGAGTCGGTACCGCAGCTCTAGGCGCTTAGAGTTTTGGAACCAAAACGGGGCACCATTCACTATTCCAAATATGGAGATCCACAACCGTCAGTCGCATCGAAAGAGAATGAAGGCCAATGTGCTAGTGCCACACCAAAGCGCGGCTTATTCAAAGAGCCTCTTGACATCATCTTCGCTTGCGATCGGTAAGTCACCCCAAGTAAGCTCTCTGTCTTCAATTGTTTGTAACCTATCTTCGAACGTATGGAGTGCTTCGTGAATATCCTTCAGGATGGTCTCCCGGTCGGAGACGAGCTCGCTGGCCGCCAGCTCCCGCTCCTTGACCTTTTTGTTGATGACAGCCGCCACATCCGCGTACCTGACCCAGCCGGCATCTTGGCGCGCGTAGTCAACCGCTTTCCTAAGGGTTTGAGAAGCTGCGTATTTCAGGCCGTTCAAATCCTTATAAAAATCGACGGTGTTGCCGTCAGACTTGACCCTTTCTCGAAACTCGTCCAGCTTCTTCTGCTTCTCGTACTTGTCATCCCCAAAGTCGGTCTTGTCGCCGGTTATCGAATGCGGGTCTTTGATGAGAGCGAGAACTGGTGTGTTCCGTTGCTTTGCGTACTCGTACTCCTTCTCGGTATAGCTGATTCCTGCGGCAGCATCTATGGAGCCATAGCGTCCACCAATCATGAGCAGATAGAAATCGCATTCATCGATCATTCTTGTAATCACGTCCCACTGCGTGACCGGAGCGGCATGGAACTGCTCCATACCGACCGGAATGAAGGAGCTCTCTAGCGCAACGCCCATGATGGCCTGGCGTTCCTCCCTTAGGTCCTCGTACGTGGAGCTGATGAACAGCGAGAACATGCGCTTCGCAGACATGATGCTTCTCCCTCCCGCGAAGTACTGCTGGTCATGCATTCGCATCGTTTCAGTCTAACGCATAGCGAGTGGTAACACGTCTTGGTGCCGCCCATCCGATGAAGGCGGTACCGCAGTTCCGGCATAAGTTGTACCGACCGCTATCCTTCTTGGTTTGTTTTCGGCAGCTCATTTGTGCATGATGGCCCCTCTATGTCAAGATACCTGCAAGCGGATACCTCGTAACCTAGTGTGGAGTAGGTGTTGAGCTCTCCCTCTATTCTCAGGTACCACTCGCTTAGCTCGAGCTGTGATGCGATGGGCGTTGACCTTTCTCCCTCGATCGTTTCAAAAATTACGAAGAGTACAACGGAGTTGACGGCCTCCATCGACGTCGTCGGAAAGTCGTCGAAGACGGGTAGCTTCACGGGTTTGAAGCGGACCATTGCCCTGTAGCAGGTTCCGTCGGTTGTCATCCATCGTTCCCTTACTGTTATTTTTTGCTTTTAGAAATTAAGACACTGTTTGGCATGCTCCTTGCGCTTCTTCCTGCTGCATTGCTGCCGCGGGGACATCGCAAGCCTTTTTGAGGGTTGTCAACGATTGTCGTGCCGATTACGCTGCAGGCGAAGATGCGTTACCGTTTACGCATGCGGTGGAATTTATCAGAACAAACTATTATATTTCCGTGACTCGCAAAGTCTTGCGACTGCTGGGGCAAGGAGGGACGATTTGGACGCTGAGGCATTGAGGGTAACCTACAACTTCGTTATTGATGTGTTCAAAATACTTATACCTGTGTTCACACCTTTGATTTGGAGCTTCTTTAATAATAGATTTGGATGGCGTTCCAAGGTCAAGCGTGATGCAGATGCATACCAAATGCTCTGCACGCTTGCGGGTGATGATCCGACCGAGAAGCAAATACAGGTGCTTGCCATACTTAAGTATCGCGCATTTGACATTGCCGAAAAATCCATGAGACGTAGTCGGCATGCTGGGCGGACCCTCACAATCATCACAGGTTTGAACGTCGGCATGGGTGCTCTTGGCGTCTTTGATGTTATAGACAGTGGCAAAAACAAGTGGATTCATTGGGCTTTTACTACCTTTTGGGCGCCGATGTTAGTGTTATTCATCGTTGTGTTGCTTTGGTACTACATCGATATCATGCGAGCGATTAATGCAATCGGCTATATAATCGACTACGAAAAAGATGAAAACAATAAGCAAGTCGATGAACAAGAGGTCCTAAATAAAGAGCTTTTGAAGACATATGTACTTTTAAATGATTATTACAAGAAGCGTGTTCACGAAAGCAGGGAAACGGCAAAGCCGGGTGGAAGTTAAGCGTCTAAAAGAGATTGACCAATTTTCTGGGTAAACCGTTTCATCTCGGAATAAATCAGGCAATATTCAATGTAGTGGCTCTTTTGCTGCCGTGGCAAACCGATGGGATAACGTCAATGTGGCGAAGCGGCAGTAACTTCGATCATCGGGGGAATTGGACGTCATTCGACACCTTGCGCGTATCAATGCCTCGCAGAGGACGTCTTGTCAAAAAATAAACTCACATCTAAGCGTGGTAGGGCTTTACGGTAGCATGAAGCTTGAAAACGTTATCCGCGACAGACAGTATGGCCGAGGGAAGACATGAAGGAAGCCTGGGACCTCAACAAGCTTATGAAGCACTTGCGGGAAGACCACGGATTTAGCGACTTGCGCGGAAGTGCTGACAAGCTTAGGCTGCGTAACATGGGCTACTTTCACGGCTACAAGGGATTGCGTTTTGCGCGAAAGCCCAACAATCCGCTGGCGCTCTCTTCGTAAGAAGACCTAAAAAGCATCTACGACTTTGATGCGTCCATGAAAGCGTGCTTTTATCCTCGCGTAATGACGATGGAGACAGCGCTTAAAAACACTATCTTGGCTCGAATTCTTAGCTCCTGCTCCGACCCATCGCTATCGACATTCCTTAGGGAGGGGCTTGACGATTGTAAACAGCCAGATGGCACCATAAGCAAAAGTCGCGTGCGCGCCAACTTAACTCTCAAGGCAACTCTCCAGGGGGTTCTTAGGGATTTACGAGGGTCTACAAACGTGGCGATAGAAAGTCACCATTTGCGCAGGTAAGTGCCGTTTGACAGGGCCAGATGGCGAACGACCCTTTCTTCTACGGGCCACTTCTTCTCGTCCCTGTGAGCCCTGTGCGGGTACACGAACCAGTCGAGATAGGCCTGGAGGTTCTCGGAGCGCATGCAGGCGAAGCGCTCGACGTAGCGGTGGATCCAGGACCAGAGGTGGTTCACGAGGGCCATCTGCTCCAGGCAGGTGGGGTCGGTGGTGACGGCCTTGTAGCGCTCGTCCACGAGGCCGAGCTCCCTCACGAGGGCGTTGTGGGCCTTCTCGCGGTCGTGGACGATGGTCGAGCCCTTCCTGATGTGCCTCTTGAGCGCCTTGTTGATCCTCTTGGTGGACGGCTTGCCGTTCTCGCTGACGATCGCGAGCGCCTGGCCCCAGGAGTCGATCGCGACGACGACGCAGACCTTGTCCTTGGACAGGCCCCTCCGCCTGGCCTCCCTGGCTCGCGCCCGACGCGGGTGTCCTCGAAGTGCAACTCGTCGACCCAGACGCGGCCCGAGAGCACCACGCGGTCCTGCCAGCCGCTCACGGTGGAGAAGACCTTGTGGCGTCACAGGAAGGCGGTGTTGTGGCTGACCTCGCAGGTCAGCTCGATGAGGCGCAGCGACGCGTTGTGGCACATCACCTCGACGATCCCCATGATCTTGCGCAGCGGCAGCTTGGCCGCGGCGAAGACCGTGCCGGTGAGGGCGCTGAACCTCTCGCCGCATGCGGGGCATCGGTGGCGGCGCCTTCCGGCGGGGGTGTGTCCGTCAAGCCATGCGGTCCTGCCGCCGCACGACGGGCAGGCGGGCTCGTGCCCCCACTTGGCCTGCGACCTTACGCACCAGCTCGAAACGTGCTGCTTTACGACTTGTAAGGGACGGGCCTCACGGGTGGCGCGATGGCCGTATTGCGCTCCGGGCTGGCCAGGCTCCTCTCTACGATGTTGAACTGCTCGAACATCTCGGGCACCTCGAAGACCCTCTCGCGCTTGCCTCTGTTCGTCTGGACCGCGATTTTGGCATCAACTAGGCGCCTGACGGCATTACTCACGGACTGCTTGCTGCCCACGCCTGCCCGCATCATGGTCTTTACTGTGAAGTAGGGCATGGCTTGCAACTGGTAGAGCATGCGCTCCAGTGTGGAGTCGGACCTCACCGAGCCCAATCGACCTCTCCACGCGAGTCTCAAGCTCTCCATGTCGTCGGCGATCCTCTCCATGTCCGCGCATGCCTGCACCACCGCCCCAGAGAAGAAGGATACCCAGTCGTTGATGGCCTCGTGACGTGCCGCGTCATCAGTATGGTGCTGGTACTTGCTCAGGGAGGCGTAGTAGTCGAGCCGCTGCGTCGCGAGGGCGAGAGAGACTGGCGGGACGGCCGCCCCAACGACGCCACGTCGCATGAGGCACACCTGTATAAGTGCCCTGCCGACACGGCCGTTGCCGTCTATGAAGGGATGGATTGTCTCGAACTGTGCGTGGCACAGTGCAGCCTGCACCACGGCCGAAACGTCCATCCGGTTCGCGAACGCCACGAGGTCCTCCAAAAGCGCCGGCACCTCCTGGGGCGCGGGCGGAACGAACTCCGCCGAAAGCGGGTTCGTTCCTCCGCCGCCAACCCAATTCTGGACGTCGCGCACGGTTCCTCCCCAGTCCTCCAGACGAGTTCCAGAAAAGAGCGCCCGATGAATTGCCCGCAGCGTCTCCATCGTAATGGCATCCTGCGTCCCTGCGATGCGAATGCCCTCCTCGGCCGCGTGGATATTGGCAAGGATTTCGGCGGCGCGCTCGTCGTAGCGCACGTTCTTTGGATCCATCTCCTGCAGCTCCGCTCGCATGAGGCGCTTGCCGCCTATCACAAGACCCTCGATTTGCGACGAGGAAACTGCTTCCGACCTGAGCATGAGCCTCGCGATGCCCTCTAGGCCTCTCGGCGAGCGCGACTTGCAGGAGGCCAGCGCGACCTCCGCGCGCACCACATCGCCCACAACATCGGCGTCGAGCTGTATAGGCATGTCGTTAAGCCTGTCTGGGAGATACCAGTAGTACACCCCGCTCGCTCGCTGACGACGCGACATCCCAGAGCCATTCGAGGCCCAGACTTCCTTATGCAGACTTCCCATTTCGCTCACTCCGTCGACAGTTCTCGTTCCTTATCTAGCTAATGTATGCAAAACCAATCACATAGTATGAATTATCTCATGAATCGTTACTAGAGTATATCTGGAGTTTGGCAACTGACGAGTTTGCAACAAGGTTTGCACCGGCGACGCGTGGGCCACGCATGCGAAATGCATGGATTCGAGACGGCCGCAACCCTTCTCATCTAGATTGACTGCCAAAGAGAGGCCCTGTTGGCGTCGGTTCAATCAACTGTCCGGAGCCAGGTAAACTCGACCAATGCCAGTCGGCCTAAAATGGCCGGCGCGCCCGGCAGCCAGCTACGTTGCCTATGGGGGGGCGTGACCTCGACCAGGCGCTCAACTACATCGCTAACGTGCTCGCGTAACCGGCAGCCGCCCCACTGCTCGACGAGTGCGAACGGCTTCTCGTCCTCCTGGGGAAACCCTAGCCTGTACGGCGTCGACTTCGACGTGAGCGAGGCGGTTGCCGCGCGGGTCCGTCACTTCATGACAAAGGGCTGATATACATACAACGGTTTTCGACATTCCGAACCGAGGCTGTGGCTTCGCAGGTCCCCGCTGCAGATCGCGTCGCTCTCGTCTATGCGCCGGCGCGTCAGCAGCCCGATTCGTATTGTTCCCTGTGACGAGGTCGTTACGCCACTTTTCGCAATACGCCATGCAAGGCAGGTAAATTGGCAAACCTCTGTTAGACCAGAATTGACATCGTAAGGTACCCAATTAATGTCCAGACCCCCTGCTATGGTGGAAGTCGCCAGACAAAGCCAACCAAAGAGGAGGTCCGTATGTACGAGAGTGTACTACAGAACGCGCTCCGGCTAACACGGCGGCTGAAGGAGGAGCTGGTCGCGGCGCTGAGCTTCTTCGGGATCCTAACGAGGAGCGGAGGGATCCGGAATACCTCGACATGATCCAATGCCTATTCCCGCAGGAGGGAGTAGGGTAGGAAATGCGCTGGTCAGGTCGCGTCGGCCTCTTCCCGGCTGGCGCGGACAGACTCCGCCGCGCTCGAGCCAAATCGCGCGCTTGGAATGACAAGGAATTTGCGTTTTTGGGTAGAATTTCGGCACTCGAATTCACGGGGTCGAGAATACACCCCGTCCTACCTGCGCGTTTGCAAGGCGTTTGTTTCCCCTATGGCGGTTTGGCACCCAAAATCTACCCAATAACGCAAATAATGTGCTTTTTCACTACTCTCATTTGGCTCAAGCGCACATGCCGCCAGCCTTGTGGCCGGAATGCCGCGACAGTTCCGCCCGCAGCGCTCCGTTCTCCAATCCTAGTGCAATGCATGTCAAGCATTATTCCATATACGAGCATATACATCGGTTTACGGAACCCATAGACGTACGACGCTTGCAGCTAAGACGAACGGGTGGAACCACACACTCGCCTGCGCATATGCCTGAAGAGGGACCGCGTATCTGGCTGCGCGGGATAGTGCAGAGACCGGAAGAGGCAGCCTGCCACACGCGTCAAGATGCAATAGTGTTCATAGCTGTGAACACCATAGCAAGGAGCGAGCATGACTGGAACCTCGGCTGGCGCTGCGGCGGGAAGGATGGCAGATTCCGTTTTCCAGTATAGGACCAGGCTGGGACTGTCTCAGCGCGAGCTCGCCGAACGCGCGAATGTCTCGCGCCACACCATCGTCAACATAGAAAGAGGATAGACGGGTGGCATACGGCTGGACACCCTGTCGAAGGTGTTCGACGCCTTGGGGCTGCAAATTGGCGTCTTTCCCAAGCAGAGGCTGCCATCGCAAACGGACAAAACCGACACGCTGGGAACTGGAGGGGAGCCGCCGGGAATCGTCTGGTTGCCCGCAGATCCGGATAATGCATGGTACGTATCTCGAAGCACCGAAATAAGGTACCACTCCTTAACCGCCATGTCGGAAGCCCGGCACCGCTCGACCTGCCTCCTGCGCAATGTCCCGTTCTGCATCTGCAGTGACGTTATTGCTGCCTCTCGTCTGTTGGTTAACAACGATTGTCGTGTCTATCATGCCACGGGTGAGGATTTGCTACTTTTGGCGCTTGCGTTGCCCCCTCCTTGGTCCCCACAGCTTCTTTCGGAGCATTAGCCATCCACGCGAATCGGTGACGACACCATCGCAGGGGAGGATCACATCGAGGCTGGACGAGCTGTGATGCGTGGGGTCTTCTTGGGAAAGATACAGCGGAAGCCCCGGCATCAGGTTCATGGTAAACCCAACGGGGTCGACGAACATGGCGAATACGTCGCCGTTTTGTGCATGGTCAAATGGGTTCATGCAGCATGTCCTCGGCTGTATGATGTTGCATCCGAGTAGGCTGTGTGTATTCTCGCCGGCATTAGGCTCTACGAAGCGGCCGTCCGTTCCGTCTCCGAGTATCATGAGGTCGACGGTGGTCAAACTATGCATGACCCACACGCCTCTTCCCGAGATTGTTGCTGCACGAGGGGATGCAAGAGACTGCCAGAAACGCCAGTATGCGAAGTCGCTTTCTGAGACGTCGATCAGCTTGGGCTGGGGAAGGTAGTGATACTGGGCAGGCTGACGCGAAAGCAAGTTTGCGCACGTGGAGACGAAGCCGTTGTCGAATGCATCGCCTACGTGGCTTTGACGCAAGATGTTGAAAATTTGAGTGTAGTCGTTTCTCCGCAGTGCATTCAACGCCAGACGTCGGTTGATTTCGATGTGGATTGGCCTGCAATTGAATCTGTGGAATCTCTGGGACCACCCCTCCGCGCCTTTGGCACTTTCGCCGTGCCACTGAGTCGAGATGTAGCAATCGTCATGTGAGTAAAGAACATCGCATGCGAGGTGGCCGCAGTTGACAAGAGGCAGCAACTGGGAGTCGGCCAGCAAAGCAGCGCAACGTTGACTCATCCCCATCTAAGGAGCAAACAATAATTTTAACTTACTAGCATTTTCTTTTTTTGAGATTGAACCAAATGCAGTGGCACTACGACCGCAAACATATTGGTTACGTTGTACCATGTTCAGGAATATGCACACTCAACAAACGGCATCGATAATCGTTGTCGGTTTTTCGGTAAGAAGGTGGCTCCTATGATAGCTGCGAGACGCGACTGGAGGATTGACCTTGTTCGCACTATAGCGATTATTGAGGTCGTGTCCGTACATTTTTTGTCGAATACCGGCTTCTACTCCCAGCCCGTCATGGGGATGCGCATGACAGCGATGATCGTCCTCCGAGCGCTCACGATTACCTGCGTTCCGCTGTTCATGCTCCTAACCGGCTACCTCGTAAGAGGGTCCGTCACTCGCGAGTACTACAGAAAGATTCTGCCCATCCTTCTTACCTACGTTGTGGCGAGCCTCTTCTGCAGGTGCTATTCTGTCGTGCGGTTTGGTATGGAGCCGAGCGTCGTTGGCACACTCTTCGACATCCTAACGTTTGAGGCTGCCCCTTACTCCTGGTACGTAGAGATGTACATTGGCCTCTTTCTCGCAGCTCCTTTCCTCGGGAAGCTGTGGGATGTCCTCGACGTACGGCAGCAAAAGGCGCTGCTTCTTACGGTGGTGGCTGTGCTTTTCTTGCCTGGCGTGTTGAACTCCCTTAACCTGGTGACACCGGGCTGGTGGGCGGATCCGCAATCGGCCAAGGAGCTCACGAAGGTGATCCCCGCGTGGTGGACGCACGCCTACCCCATTGGCTACTACTTCTTTGGACGCTGGCTGCGGGACCACGGGAGGAACGTGCCAAGAAGAGCTGCGCTCGGCGCTTTCCTTTGTTCTGTGATGCTAATCGTGGCCCTAGACTGCTGGAAGAGCGCTGGCGAGAAGTATGTGCGGGGCGATTGGAATTCATATAGCTCCGTCCTCGTTCTTGTTGCAGCGGTATCGCTCTTCTGCCTTGTTCTTAGGCTTCGTGATCAATCTCCCCGCATCGCACCTGCGCTCGCGTGGATAGCACGCCTGAGCTTTGGCGCGTATCTCTGCTCGTGGGTGTGGGACAACTTCTTTTACACCAAGCTCAACGCGTCCGTCGCCTTGATACCGCTGCGCCTCAACTGGCTTCCCGTCGTGGTCCCAGCGGTACTCGTGTGCTCGCTTGCGACATCGTGGGTCATCGACCGGTTCGTAAGAACGTTGCTCGCGCTTGCTGCGCCTAAGGAAGGCACCTCTCCCAGCCAGCCCGCACGTCTCGCGCGAGTTGCGGCGCTAGCGTTGCTCTGCGGCACCGCCTTGTTTGTGCTGTGGAAGTGTCCCTATGGCTTTGGGAACGTGGACGAGTCCTTTTACCTGACTATACCGTACCGCCTGTGCATGGGCGATGCCCTCGTGGGACAAGAGTGGCACCTGTCGCAGCTCAGCTCGGTCTTTCTTGTCCTTCCCATGCGCTTCCAGCTCGCCCTGTGGCATGGGACCGATGGAGTCGTCCTTCACTTTAGGTATCTCTTCGCAGCCGCATGGATTGCGAGCGCGGCATTCATCTTCTTTAGACTGCGAAAGATCACGTGGTGGGGAGCTCTTGCGGCGGCACTTGCATTTCTCCTATATGCACCGTTCGGTATTATGGCCCTGAGCTATAACTCCCTAGGCATCCTGTTCGTGACCGTAGGCTCGGTGGCGCTTGTCTCTGGCCGTGACGGTCCTCGCCCGGGAAAGTGGGCGTTCGTCGCGGGCCTCTGCCTGGGTTGCGCCATCCTCTGCTGTCCGTATTTGGTGGCATTGTGGGTCGTCGCACTAATCTATTCCCTTCCCGCGCTGACAGGAAGGGACGCGGCGAGGCGGCGCGTGCGTATGCAGTTTCTCGCTCTCACGGGCGGTGCCGCGCTGGTGGGCGTCGCCATAGTTTCCTATCTTGTTGTGCGCGTTGGCCCCCAGCTCATATCCCAATCCATTCCGCAGATGCTCGCCGACCCCGAACATCCAGCGACATCGCTCGGCTCAAAGCTCGTAAGCTATGCAAAGGCCATTGCCGGCTCAAGCCCGCTCACGATGCCGCTCGCGGTGGTCCTGGTTACCGCGAGTGTTGTCGGTCGCGTAAGGCCTCGTTGGGAGCTGGCTGCGCTTGCCACGTCATGTGCCGCTGCTTTTGTTATGCAGCAGTCCTTCGTGCCCCCCTACATAAACTATGTCATGTTTCCGTTGAGCTTGATAGGGCTAAGCGTGCGGATCATCGGTCGCAGCCGCCTCTCGAACCTTCTCTTTCGTCTTGTGTGGATTCCCGGCGCGGTCTACGGCCTATGTATCCACCTGGGGTCGAATCAGCGATTCTACGTTATTAGCTCAGCCATGACGGTTTGCGCGATCGCCTCAATTTGCATGACATTCGTATTTTTGCATGAGCGTCGTGCGGTGGAGACGGAAAAAGGAATGGAGGTAGGTCGCAACCTGCTGGCAGGGACGGCTGTTGCATTGCTGGTGTTACAGCTCGGTCTGCTGGCGGACCTTCGCTACAAGAGCGTTTTTTGGGAGAGGGGCATGGCGCCGCAAACGCAAAGGGCAGCGATCGGGCCCGAGCGCGGCATACTTATGACCGTGGAAAATGAGCAGCGCTACCTGTCGCGCCTACACGACATAGAGGAGATGCGCTCTGCCAAGCCCAACGGGACCTTGCTGGGCTTTACCACCGACACTTGGGTGTACCTTGCCTCTCCCTACGAGGTCGGCTCGTACTCTGCCTGGATCTCGGGCCTCGGGGACTCCTCCGTGGAAAGACTCGGGGCGTACTACGAAATCAACCCACACAAGCGTCCCGATATTGTCTACCTCGATGACGCTGCCGATGAAGCGCGTGTGGCGCACCTTCTTAATGGTGACTATCAAGTGCTAAGGCTTGAGTCTGGAAGAGTTGCGCTCGTCGTGGATCGGTAGGTTGACGTGCCGTCACCTTGTGGGAAGGGGCGACATGACGTTTTTTAACGGTTGCGCTGAGGCGAGTTACGCTCGAGGATTCTTCAGCGCACTCGACGCATCCCAGGACGACGCCGCGATATAAGGGGCAAAAGCGACCCGGACCGCAGGAGCTCCATGCAACCGGTGCGATTTGCGACCGATCGACAGACGCGCCCGAAAGCCCCGTCTGCATGTCCTGCACGCACGTTCCGGCCGCTGCCCTCATGGCCGCCTGCATAGGGATGGCGCGCCGCATGCGACATGCCCAAGGACGTCCGCAGCGATTAGGCCTGCACTGCCCGACGGGCTTGGGCATCTGCGGCAATATGATGGGGGAATTCCAAACAGAAGCTCTTCCTATGCCTGGACGTCAAACATGCAAACAGCGTTTTCGCGCGGACCATCGCAAGGGGATTCGGCTCGTTATCCTGATGCGGGGGGGCTTGTCGGATGTTTGGGCGATCCGGCGCCAACGAGCAGTCGTTCTAGGATCTATCAGCCTGCGGAGTCGGTTTAATCAATCACTTGAAGTTGCGACAGAGAAGGGAGCGCAAAAAATGGGAATAGAATGGCATTTGCATCGTTCAGTGCGCAGTGGGGCGCTGCTTGTGGGGTTGCCAAGCTGACATTTGCATTTTTTGGCATGCTGAAGAGTCAATATTTATTCGGTAGACAGCAATATTGTTCTGTATACGGTACAGCTCGCTTGTGGACCGCATTCCGATCTTCCTTGTGAGTCAATGCTGTGGCGCCTGTGACGGGTATCGCCAACCAAGAAAGCCAGCACGCGCAAAATGACGTGCCTTCCACTTCCAAACTCGCGCAAGTGTTTGGTTTTTCGGTCTCCATGTTTGCGGGGCCACATTTTTGGCCCTCCTACCTGCGGCGCCGCAGGGCTTCTTGCCGCCCGTACGCGAATCGAAACCCCAGATTCCAAACACGAGCCGCATTTTGGAAGTGAAGGACCCCAATTTTGCGCGTCCAAGACGGCGCGGCCTATTTTAGGAACGGCCGCTTCTAAAACGCCATGTTGGAGCCGCCTCCTAACGGCTCTCTGCAAACATGCGCGGAGTCGACGGAATCATTTGCAAAGCCGTATTTCAGCGCTCGCGAGATGCAGGTTGTCTGCGGGGCAGCGTTTTCGCCATGAAAAACTTCATGCCCTTTTATGCAGGCCTTTCACCGCGGAATCGGGGCGATCCGCAAAGCCGCACCGCGCCCCTTTACGTCGCATGCTATGCTCCTCCATACAGAGTGAGAGTTTTATCAAAGGAGGGAGGCATGTGCACGGCGATTCGCTTTACGGACGGCAAGGGCAACATGTACTTCGGGTGCAATCTGGACTGGAGCTGCGGCTATGGCCAGCGGGTGGTCGTCACGCCCCTGGGCTGGACGCCCAACTCCCCGTTCGGCGCGATGGGGCACATGCGGCACACCGTATACGGCATGGGCATCGTCGCCGAGGGCACCCCGCTCTACTTCGACTGCGCCAACGACGCGGGCCTCGCCGTCGCCGGGCTTAACTTCCCGGGGTACGCTCAGTACGAGCCGGGCGCCGCGGAGGGTAAGGTCAACGTGTGCGCGTGGGAGTTCCCCCTGTGGGCGGCGGCGAGCTTTGCGACCGTGGACGAGGTCGATGCGGCGCTCGCAAACGTCGCAATCGTAGACAGACCCATAGACGAGCGGCTCCCGTGCTCGCTGCTGCACTGGATCGTGGGCGACGCCGAGCGCAGCATCGTGGTCGAGCACATGGCCGACGGCCTGCACGTGTACCACGACGACCTGGACGTCCTGGCCAACCAGCCGACCTTCGCGTACCACCGGGAGAACGTGCGCAGCTATATGGCCTGCAGCCCCGAGGTGGCGGGGCCGGTGCGCTGGCGCGGCGCGGAGCTTTCCGCCTACGGCACGGGCAGCGCCATGCGCGGCATCCCCGGCGACTGCTACTCGCCCTCGCGCTTCGTGCGTGCCGCGTACCACAACGCCTTCTACCCGCAGAAGCGCAGCGAGGCCGACAACGTGTCGCGGCTGTTCCACACGCTCGGCGCGGTCGCCATGGTGGACGGCGCGGCTAGGATGGCGAACGGCGCCTACGAGGTCACCGTGTACACGGGCGGGGTCTCCACGCGAACGAACACGTACTACTACAGCACCTACGAGGACCCGGCGATCCGGAGCGTGGCGCTCGGGGACTTCGACGTCACGGGGAGCGAGATCGCGACGGCGTGACGCCCGCGGCAGGCGCGGGGCGAGGGTGCGGGGCGTGCGGGCTCCACGAGGGCAGGTCCCGACGATTCGCTCTACGTCGAGGGTCGGCGTGGTGGCGCAGACCTCCGCGTTCGCACACGCTGGTTGCCTGAGTGTGCGTAAGCGGACGTTGAGCAGCCCTTGTCGGCGACAAAACCTCCGCACTTGCACACGCAAGGGATGTCTTTGTGCGCATACGGATGTTTGTGCCCTTGTAGCTACCGGAAAACGTCCGCCTGTGCACACGCGTGGGGCAAGCGTGCGCACAGACGGCAATGGGGCGGGCACGCCGCGCGGGGCCGGTCAACGTGTGCAGTAGCTGTTCGGCGCTTCCTAAGGTAGACAAGCTTCATCGCGAATCGCGGGGACTGCTCGCCGCTGTGCCAGTCGGGTCCCACTCGTCGACAAGGAAAACGAAGGCACGTCCCGCACGTATGGCGCATGACAGGCAGGAGGGGCGCGGTCAGGCTGTCTGGCACCTCCAGCTCGGGAAACTCCGGGCACACCTCTTCAATAGCGCACCCTGGCTCAATGGGCAGCGCTGCGGAGGAAAAGGCCCCGGGGCTCCCCAATGACGAGGTGGGGCTGGGCGGCCACTCGGCCGAGCTGCCTAGCCCGCAAGCACTGCGGCGAGGTACGTCCCGTAGCAGCCCAACAGCACCGCGCCGCCCCCGCGACCGAGCGACCGGCTCCGCACGCTCACCGCCCACAGCACCGCGACCGCCGCGAGCGACACAAGGCCGTCGAAGAGCAGCGCCGCCGAGAAGGGCATGGGCGCAATGGCCCCAGAGGCCCCCAGCACGAACAGCACGTTGAGCAGGCTGCTGCCCACAACGTTGCCCACGGCAAGGTCAGCCTGACCCCTGCGGGTCGCGGCGAGCGAGGTCACCAGCTCGGGCAACGACGTGCCAACCGCCACGACCGTAAGGCCCACGACCCTAGCCGACACCCCAGCGAGCTGAGCCAGCTCCGAGGCACCGCCCACTGCAAGGCGCGCGCCCACGAAGATGGCCACAACGGCCAGAAGGCCCTGCACCACGAGCGCCCCGCCGGGGCACCGCGTCTCAGCTGGCCCGCCCTCGCACGGCCCTGCAGCAGCTGACTTCTCGCGCGTCGCATCCGCCGCGACCGCAACGCCTTTGCCTGCCTGCGTGCGCACGCCCCGCACCAGCGCGACCAGATGCGTAGTCAGCAGTGCGAGAAGCATGAGCGCGTCTACCCTCCCGAGCTGCCCGTCGTGCGCGCACAGGACTAGCAGCAGGGCCGTCGCGCCCATTACCAGCGGTATCTCGACACGCAGGGTCGAACGCCGCACGCGCACCCGTGCCACCATGGCGGTTACACCCAGCACCACCAGCGTATTCACGATGTTGCTGCCAAAGACCCCGGCCAAAGCCATGTCGTTTGCGCCGGTCGCGGCCGAGGCGACGGCCATGGCGGCTTCCGGCGCGCTGGTTCCCAGGGCAACTACCGTGAGCCCCACGACCAGCGGGGGCACGCCCAGGCGCTCAGCCAGCTGGCTTGCAGCGTCAACGAAGAGGTCGGCGCCCTTTACCAGCAGGCCCAAACCCGCGATCAAAGCTAGCACATGTATAAATACTGTCATCATAGTCCTTTCCTATGGTAATATTCCCCCTGCTAAAAGGGGTCATACTGCCAATGCAATGCCGCATGGGCACTCCACGTGCCTTAAGCGTGGCTAAAAGGGGGATGCACGGTCCCGCGCGCGCAGATTGCACGAAGGCGCTGGTGGTGAATCCAGCGAGCGATGGCGTGCGATGCTGTTACGCGCGCTACGGCTTTGCCCCGATTCCTGGCACACAACGAGTGTGTCTACCGCTTAAGCTCTTGCAGCGTCGTATTGCCAAGCCCGCCTTGCATGCGGGTTGTCCGGAAATTGGTCGCGGGATGCGAAAGGGACATCCCTTTCGCGTCACCCAGAGGATGGTGAGCGCCCTTTGCCCGCGCGACACCAGCCGCTCCTCCGCGGCCTCGATGCGATGGAACTGGTCGGCGGTACCGACGTCCAAGACGTTCTGTCCCGGCGTGTTCCAGGCCAGGCCCTGGCGAGGGCTAGCGGGCGAAGAGGGGGCGAACGTCGCCCTTATCGGGTGGCCCAACTCGGCAACCGCTTTGGTGTGGCAGTGGTCGTGCTTATATTGTCCGCATGTATGTGTGCGTTCTGAGCTTTGAGATGCAGGCAATGCCTTGTTCGACCGTCGCGGGGCCCCTCGTCGGGCTGCCGTTGGTACGACCGCGGCGACCTTGCGAGAGCGGCGGGAGGCGCGGGGAAGGGATGGGACGGCGTCTTGCGCAAAACAGAGCCCCGTTCACTTCCAGACTCGCGCAAGTGTTTGATTTTTTGGCCTTCGAAAATACGGGCGCGCACCTTCGGCCCTCCTACCTGCGTTTTGTGAGCGAGGTCGCAACCCGTGTGCGGAAGGCTGCCTCAGAAATCAAACACAAGTCGTGTTTTGGAAGTGAAAGGGGCTCTGTTTTGCGCGTCCCGTCCTTCGACGCGGGACCGGCCGCCCCCTGCGTGCCTGAACCTCGACGCGAGCACCCTCTCTGCGTGACATCGGTGGCATAACAGAGGCACCCACGTCTATTCGTTCAGAGGGTCCTGTAATGTGTTTTGAGAGTTGCGACGCGAGCTGATAATCGAACCACAATGCGATGCCCTTGACAAATTAATTAAGCTGTTATATTATATTAAAATTTCCTTTCGACGGAGTGATCGAAAGATACTTGGCGATGACTAGTTTGCCCCAATCGCCTTCTGCAGGTTAACAAACTCCAAAGAGAGGACCAGTTCATGGGCATCATCCGGGCACGTACATTTTCCAGCATTCTGAGCGGCTGCAGTCCCGCAGACTCCCTGACCAATTCTCCCCAGTATCGAGACGAACTTATCCATTGCATCAGCAACGGTACGCCAAATAACGAGCTGTCAGCGCGCGCCTACGATGAGTACCTAAGGGATCACCCATTAGAAAAGGAGTGCATCCGCAGCTTTGGCCTACAAAACAAACTTATGCTGCCCACCCACATGAGCAGGAGCGTAGCCGCCGCTCTGCTGGCCGATTCCCAGCTGCTGCCTCTTGTCAACTGCAGCCACCTTGCGTGCAACGTTCCTTGCTCACATGACGATTGCTACATTTCGGTACAGTGGCGTGACGAAAACACCGCAGACGCAGAGGAATGGTTCCAAAGATCCCACAGATTCAATTGCAGACCATTGCACATCACAATCGATCGGCGCCTGATATTGGACGCACTGCGGAGAAACGACTACACCGCTATTTGCGACAACTTGCGTCAAAGCCACATTGGAGACGCATTCGACAACGGCTTCGTCTCTACGTGCGCGGACCTGCCCTCGCGTCAGCCCACCCAGTCTCACTACCTTCCCCAGCCCGAGCCGATCGACGTCTCAGAAAGCGACTTCGCAGACTGGCGTTTCTGGCAGTCTCTTGCACCTCTTCGCGCCGCGACGATCTCGGGAAGAAGCGTGTGGGTCATGCATGGTTTGACCGCCATAGACATCATGACGCTCGAAGGTAGGACAGGCAATCGTCTCGTTGAGGCCAATGCCGGCGAAGGTACATGGAGGCTACTCGGATGCGACATCATACAGCCGAGGAAATGCTGTATGCACTCGTTTGACCGTGCGGAAAACGGCGACGTATTCGCCATGCTCGTCGACCCCGTTGGGTTTACCGTGAACCTGATGCCGGGGCTTCCGCTGTACCTTTCCCAAGAAGACCCCACGCGTCAAAGCTCGTCCTGCCTCGATGTGATCTTTCCCTGCGATGGCGTCGTCACCGATTCGCGTGGATGGCTAACGCTCCGAAAGAAGTAATAGGGTACCGAGGATAGAGCGACGCAAGCACCAAGAGTAGCAAATCGACACCCGTAGCGTGATTAACGCGACAATGCAGGTCAAGCGATGCCTGGAATCCACGGCCGATAAGCTGACAAGGGGACAGGTCACTTGTCAGCTTTTGCGGCTCAGACGATTCCGTATCCGGACGCGCCCTTTTTATCCTCGGCGGGCAGCAGGAATCCGACGGCCGCACCCACGATGCCTCCCGCGATGTGGCCCAGATAGCTCACATTGTCGCGCACGAAGAACGCGCCGTAGATCTGCTGGCCGAAGTACAGTATGGCGACGAGGATAAAGGTAAGCGGCAGCTCCCCCTCGCGCAGACTCGTTACCGACGAGAGCAGGATGAACGTGAACACGACGCCACTCGCGCCAAGGACGCTCGTGTGCAGAATAGCGACGTTTGCGATGCTCGCCGCGAGCGCGCTCGCGAGGATTATGCCCACGAGCCTTCCCGATCCGTACTTCTCCTCGAGCAGCGGGCCGAGAAGCAGGATGTAGGACATGTTGCCGATTAGATGGTCCCAACCCGCGTGGCCAAAGATGTGGGTGACGAGGCAGAGATAGGTGAGCGGGTCGGTCCACGGGCCCGGTCGCGCGGTGAAGAACGTTCGCGTGGTTACGCCGCCCGTGAGCGTGCTCAGCACCTGTACGCCCACGCAGATGAAGACAAACCCCAGAACCACGGGGGAGTTGAACGTGATCTTGGGCAGCCGCCCCTTACCTGTGCCCATGTTCTCGCACCTCCTAGCATGGCGGGACCGTTAGCTGCAGCAATTATATGGGTAAGCCCTATTGCGGCAAAAGGGGACAAGTCCAGTGGCCTTTTGCCTGGGGTATCTGGTAGCCATGCGCCCAATGACGGCGCGCCCGAATTTGGGGCAGTTTAGTACATGCGCTTGTGCTTCAAACTGCGCGGGCCTCGCGAAGGCAGGGAGGGCTGTCAGCCATGGTTTGCGCGCTTCCAAATAGCGACTTCTCTGACATGGCAAGACCAGACTCCTGGCCTTGTTGCCAAACCACTTCACCGATTACCGGTGACGTATGAGCGTAGCGAAGCGGGCATCCATCCCTTGTATATGATAATCAAGTCGATCCCATAGTCCCCATGCAGCAAGGAGGCCTCATGGACTGCCGCCAGTACGTTCCCAAATACGCCGTCGTTGGCGGAATTGAAAGGGAGCTTTACCAAGTTGTCTCTCATGCTGCGTCAGACGAGCGCATATGCGTGTTTTCGATGCCAGACGGATCCTCTCGCTACGTTACGGAAGATGAGTGGCTGGAGGGTGCCGAGCAGCTCGGCGCGCTTGCCCACAATCGCAAGGTCGTGACGTCCGATAGTCCCACCGCCCAAAAGCTAGCGCTCTTTCGCGAACTGTTTCGCGGAAGGGAAGGGGTTTACGCCCATGGATTCCCAAAGCGCGACGGGACCATTGCCTATGCTCCCACCTGTGCGAACGAGCGCACGCGCCGTTGCCCGCGGTGGAATGGCTCGAGCCGTGGGATGCGGTGTGCCGAGTGCTCAAACAGGGAGTTTGTGCCGTTGTCGGATACCGCCCTGTTAAAGCACTTTAAGGGAGAAAGTCCGCAGTTTCGCGACGTCTGCGGCCTGTACGTGCTCACCGAGGGTTGCAAGACTTGGGTTCTGGTTGCGGATTTTGACAAGGCGGGCTGGGAGCGCGAGGCGCTGCTCTATTGCGAGGCGTGCGATGCGCACGGGCTTGCGCCCTGCATAGAGCGCTCGCGCTCTGGCAACGGCGCGCATGTGTGGCTTTTCTTCGAGGAGGCGGTGGACGCCTCGTTGGCGCGAGATTTGGGCAGTGCCCTAATATCCTGGTCCATGGAGCGGTCGGTGGCAATGGGCTTCTCGGCATACGACAGGCTGTTCCCGACTCAGTCAACCATCTCGGAGGACGGCCTCGGCAACCTCATAGCGCTTCCGTTCCAAGGTGCGGCGATGCGCAACGGCAACTCGGTTTTCGTAAACAGGGAGTTTGTGCCCTATGGTGACCAATGGCGCCTTCTCTCGGGAGTGGCACGGGTGTCGGAAGAGAAGGCCCGCGAGGTCGTGGCTCATTTTGGCGCCACACCGCTCGGGCCACTCGTCGCTTCAAGAGACGTGAACAATGATGCCCACGCACCGTTCGTCGGTCATGCCTCCAAGTCCAAGAGCCCGGATCTTAAGACAACCGACTTTTCCCAGCACGTGGCGGTCGTAAGGGCCAACATGTTGTTTGTTCCCAAGGCGGGGCTTTCCGCAAGGGCGTGCGATCGCGTGCGCCGGCTTGCGGCCTTTGCCAATCCCGAGTTCTATAAGGCTCAGGCGATGCACAAGTCCGTCTACCAAAAGAGCCGCATCGTGTGGTGCGGAGAGGAGGACGAGGAGTGCATTCTTTTGCCACGGGGCTGCGAGGAACGCCTCGTTGACCTTTTGATGTCTGCTGGCGCGAGCTACGATATTGTCGACCGCCGGAACCACGGCCAACCTATAAAGGCAAGCTTTACGGGAGAGCTCCGCGGTTCGCAGCGTGAGGCGGTCGACGCGCTGCAGCGCTATGAATACGGCATACTTTCCGCCCCAACAGGCTTTGGAAAAACCGTGGTAGCTGCCTACATTATTGGCCAGCTCAAGCTGCGTACGCTTGTGCTCGTTCCTCGGGCAGAGCTCGTGGCCCAATGGGTGGAAAAGCTCGATCGATTCGTTGCGATTGAGGACGACCGACCCCCGTTGCTCACCAAGTCGGGGCGCCCGAGTAAGAGGACGCGACCTGTTATTGGGCGGATTGGCGGAGGGCAAACAAAGGTGAGCGGCATAGTTGACGTGGCAACTTACCAGTCGCTCACCACAAAAGACGACCTCGGCGCACCCGTTGCGAAACCGCTGGTTGTCGACTACGATATGGTATTTTGCGACGAATGCCATCATGGGGCCGCACCAAACCTCGAACGTGTTATGCGTGCCGTCCACGCGCGGCGCGTCTACGGACTCTCTGCCACGCCAAAGCGCCAGGATGGTCTTCAGAACATCGTGTACATGCAGTGCGGACCTGTGCGGTATGTTGCTGACCCGAGGGAACAGGCGGAGGAGCAAGGCTTTAGTCGAGTGCTTGCGCCGAGGTTCACGCGGGTGGTGCTTCCAAAGCTCAATTCGCAGGCGTCTTTCAACGACGTGGTAGATGCGATTTGCGCACACGAAGCGCGCAATCGGCTTATTGCGCAAGATGTAGTTGATGCCGTAAGCGAGGGGCACGTGCCTCTTGTGCTCACGAGGAGGGTGGCGCATGCGGAAGTCCTGGCGCGGCTGTTGGGAGAAGCCGGCATAAAGGTGTTTACGCTCACGGGCGGAGGCTCCGCTCGAGAACGGCGCCACAGGCTGGAGTGTCTGCGTAAGGAGGAGGAAAAATCGTTTGCGGTCGTTGCGACGGGAAGCTATGCCGGAGAGGGTTTCGACCTTCCGATTTTGGACTCACTCATGCTCGCGAGCCCCTACTCGTGGGAAGGCGTTATAACGCAGTTTGTGGGGCGCCTGCACCGAGAGGGCGAGGGCAAGGAAGCGGTTTGCGTTTACGACTATGTGGACACCTCCGTGCCTATGCTCGAGCGGATGTATAAAAAGCGACTCAGGACGTACGCGCGACTTGGGTACGAGGTCCAAGAGGGCGAGGACCCCGAAGGTGATGGCGCGACGCTGGTTGTCGGCAGTCAGTGGCCAAACCTCCTGGTAAGGGACATTGAGCATGCGGAGAGAGAAGTGCGGCTTTCCGTGCCGTATGCAAGCAGCAAGGCAACGGAGATGCTCCTTCCGACTCTCCGTTCGGCCTCTGCGCGAGGCTTGTCTGTAAAGGTTCTGGTGGATGAACCTGTGAGCGGTGGTGCCAAGGAGCGTCTTGATGCCGTTGCGCAAAAGCTTGGGGACGCTGGCTGCGAGGTCGAGATTGCGCGGCTGGCCTCCACGGGCGTCGCCGTTATTGATGCTCGCATTGCGTGGTACGGTACGATGCCACTGCTCGCCTTGCCCAAGGAAGATGACTGCTGCCTGCGGATTGTGAGCGCGGAGGTTGCTTCGGACGTCGCGGAGATGACAAGGGCGAGGAGGGCGTGAGCTTCGAAGCGGAGTCATCCGCGGCAAGGTCTACCTCGAGGTTCTCCCGCCCGTCGTCGGCCCTGTGGGCTGCGAGGCCAAACACTCCGCCAAGCGAAAACGGGATGCGCGGAGTAATCCAGTATTGCTGCGGTGCAACGCACGACAAGGAACCGCGATTGCTGGCATAACGCCACAGGCAAGACCACGGTGCTCGGTCTTCTCGAGCTTGCGGTAAACACCGTAAAGAGCGAGGTGTTCCTTTCCAACTACGTAGGGGCACCGCCACAAGGTACTCTGACGCGTCGGTGTTGCGTGACCTCGTGAAGAAGGCCGTCTCCCGTGGCGACGAATAGGGGCTTGCGCGGATTGCGGGAGCGAGCAACGGGCGGGCGCAGCGGCGCGTCGCGGGCGTTGCCCTGGGGTCTGCGCGCGGCGGAGGCGTCCCGGGGGCGTTCACCGCGGTGGGTATGCGCGCCTGATGCCAAAATCCGTCCCGTTATTGCATAAAATAACGAAGTAACTCTATGTCTTTCCTCGTGTTTTAGCTAAGAGCATACACGTAACGGGTCGGATTTTGAGCGCTGTTCCACCTGCGTAGGCGTTTCGGCCCCCACAAAGCCCGAGGTCAGGGGTATCGTTTTTCGGTGACGTATCCGCCGCGTACGAAAAGCTGCCTCGTTTTTAAGGTCGTCTAGCCGGGGATTTGCGAGTCCCGTTTCGCCACCGGCGGAACACTGCGCCCCCGTGGCGGTCCGCCCCCTCGGGAGGCCTTGCAATAACGAGCCGTCTAGCTGGGCAAATCCCTCAGAGCCGTTTTAAGGCCCGTTTTCCGCCCATAAGGTGCTCTGTGTCGTCTGCGCAACAAAGGCGGCGTCATACGCCCTCCTAGAGCGTTGCCTGTTTTGCGCGGCAACGTCGAGTGGGGGCGTGCCGCCGCTCGCGAAAGGACGCACTGCCGTGCGGGACATATCATGCGCATGTTTGGCAGTGCGCTAGTTACCCGAAAAGCAGGAAGAGCCACCTACGAGCTGACAAGGGGACAGGTCACTTGTCAGCTTTTTGCGGCTCAGACGATTCCGTATCCGGATGCACCCTTCTTGTCCCCCGCGGGAAGCGGGAGCGGGAACCCAACAGCCTCGCTCGGCCGCAATGGCGCTAATCCCTGTCGTAGGTGCGCTCGCTGATGATGTAGCGCGGGCGCGCCTTTGTTTCTAGGTAGGCCTTCCCGATGTACTCGCCAATGACGCCGAGTGCGAGCAGTATTGCCCCGCCGAAGAAGCATATGACGCATATGGTGCTCGCCCAGCCCGACACGGTGTGGCCAAGGACGGCCTGGACGATTGCCCAGATTATGCAGATGAAACTTATGAGCGTCACGAGCATGCCAAAGCCCGTGATCATCCTGATTGGCTTTATGGAGAGGCTCGTGATCCCGTCGAAGGCGAGCCCGAGCATCTTGGAGAGGGGATAGTGCGACTCGCCGGCGATTCGCTCGTGCCGCTCGTAGTAGACCGACGTGCTGGGAAAGCCCACCAGCGGGACCATGCCACGGAGGAAGAGGTTGACTTCGCGGAACTCGGCGAGCTCCTGGAGCACGCGCGAGGAGATGAGGCGGTAGTCCGCGTGGTTGAACACCGCCTCGACGCCCATCCAGCTGAGAAGCTTGTAGAAGCTCTCGGCGGTGAAGCGCTTGAAGAATGTGTCGGTGTCGCGCTTGCTGCGCACGCCGTACACGACCTCATAGCCCGCCTGGTACTGCTCCACCATCTGGTCGATGGCGTCAATGTCGTCCTGCCCGTCGCAGTCGATGGACACCGTAATGTCGCAGCGGTCCTTGGACTCCATGAGGCCCGCGAGCACGGCGTTCTGGTGGCCGCGGTTGCGGGACTGGGAGATTCCGACGTAATGGGGGTCCTCGTCGGCGAGGTCGAGGATGAGCTGCCAGGTGGCGTCGCTCGATCCGTCGTTGACAAACATGACACGACTGGAGTCACTTACCTTGCCCGTCGCGACGAGGCCGTTGATCTTGCCGAGGAAGAGCGGCGCCGTAATGGGGAGGACCTCCTCCTCGTTGTAGCAGGGGATGACGATGTACAGCGTTGGAATGCTTGGGCGTGCTTTCATGGGCGGCGCTCCTTTAGGTGAGCCGTTCGACCTTCGAAGGACAATTGTAGCCTAACGGATGCGCAGAAAGAAATGAGCGGGAAAGCATGCGTCCCCTGGCCACGGGGCAGCGGAAGCGTTTTGATGCGCGCGTTCGGCGTGCCGTCGTCTGGCTCTACAATAGTCGCCATGCTTTATCATAGGCAGGGGTCGACTACGGTTATCGTAGCAATGGCCGCAGCGGGTATAGAGCAAAGGATGGTTGACCATATGACACGCCGTGAGTCTGTTATAGCGCTCGTGGCCCTTTGGGTGGCGGCAATTTTCGTGTATCTTCAGCTCGCCAATTCGAAGCTCGTGCTCTTGGCCGCTGGGATCGGTAGCGTGATGCTCGCGTTGGTGGCACTCCGTCCAAGACAAGCGCTGCGCGTTGCGGACTTATGCTTTCGCTACCGATGGGTCATTGCGCTGGCTGTTTTTGCCGTGAGCGTCTTGCTGCGCCTGCATGGTTCGAGCATCGGAATGTTCGACGAGCTCTTTCCAACCCAGAGTACGCCTGCGACCCACACGCTCTTTGGCATGGCGCGGTCGGTTCGCTCGGACGAGTTTGGCGTGCAAACACCCACGTTCTTCTCGCAGGCGTATAACGGCTACGGGCTCTACAGCGATCGCATGGGCATATTGCCCCAGAACATGGTGCTCGACTATTTTGCGCCGACATGGGACATAACCGTTCTCGGCAAGCCGCTCGCTTGGGGCTATCTGCTTTTTGGCAACGAGGTCGGGCTCAGCTGGTATTGGTGCGGGCAGTTCGTTCTTATGTTTATGAGCGCGCTTGAGATGTGTCTCATACTTACGAAGGGGCATCGGCCGGAGGCCCTTCTTGGTGCGGCCATGATTACTTTCTCGCCCGCCGTGCAATGGTGGTTTATGCCCCATATGCCCATACTCATAATGTATTCCATGATGCTGTTTTGGATGGGGTATGCGTTCTTCACCTCATCGAAGGTCTGGCAGAAGTGGCTGCTGGCAGTTGCGGGTGCCGTAACCATAGCGGGCTTTTGTCTGTCGTTCTTCCCGTCGTTCCAAGTGCCGTGCGCGATGATCACAATAGCGTTGCTCGTGGCGTGCTTGGTAAGGGATCGCGATCGCATTTTGTTTTGTAAGGCCGACCTCATTCCGCTCGTTGCCATGTTCGTGGCATCGGGTGGGATCGTCGTTCGGTTCGTGGCCATCTCCGTTGACGATATACTTCGGTTGATGCACACCGAGTACCCCGCCGGCCGCGCGAGCCTGGGCGGAACATGGAAAGTGCGCGACCTGTTTACCAATGTCGTTTCCCTGTTTACCCCGTACAAAGACACGCTAGAGGCCAACAACTCCGAGATAGCCACATACGTGCACTTCGCGCCGCTCTTCTTGCTGCTTGTGCCTCGACTGCTCGCTTACTTGAGGAAGCGGTCCAACCGCGATTCGATCGTATGCCTGACGTTCGTGGTCATCCTGCTGGTCCAGATAGTCTATATGCTCGTTGGCGTACCGCGCATCGTTGCCGACGTGACGCTGTTGAGGTATTGCGCGCGTATGCATAACGTATACGGATGGGTAGCAACGCTGTTTTCGGTGTGGGGCATCTCCGCGCTCGTGCGGAACCCCGACATATTGAGCCGATGGGAAAAGGTCGTGTGGCCTTGCGCGTTCGTTGTGCTTCAGCTGCTTTTGATCAACGGTGGCACGATCGAATATTTCTCGCAGTTTGAGCTGCGCGGCATTACCGTTGGGTACGCAATCCTGCCATGCGCGATTTGTGCACTGGGTGGCGTGCTTGCGCTGTTTGTGCACGGTAGGCGAAACCTCGCGATCGTGCTTGTGGGCATTGGGATGCTCTTTGTTGGCGCGACCGTCAACCCGATCGAGCGTGGCATCTTGGCCATTACCAATCACCCCCTTAGCAGCGAGATTGCGCAGATAAGCGCAAGGGAGCCGAACAGCCGTTGGCTTACCGATGCGTTCCATATTTCCAACTATGCCATGGCAAACGGCGCGAAGGTGCTCAGCGCAACGAACTTTTATCCGGATGACGAGAAGTGGCGCATCGTCGACCCCGAAGGCGCATACGCAACAGAGACCAATCGCTATATGAATCCCTTTGTCGATATTGTTGAGGACAAGAGCAGCGTGGAACTGCTCGGCGCCGATGCGGCTCAGGTCCATCTTTCTGTGGAGACGATTCGCGACCTGGACGTGCGCTACTTGCTGACCACTCACGATTACGCGGCGACGTTGGGTGCCAAGGGAATTGCGTGTGAGAAGGTCTTTGAGCAGGACGGCTATGCGATTGTGCGGCTGAGTTACGAAGGGGCATGATCGGCGGCGTCGTGGCTGCGGCTGGCGTCTGGCGGTCGCGGGAGACGGCTGGCGGTCGCAGCGGATGGCGCCGCGGCGCTACATCTCCTTGGCCAGCCTGCGGAAGTCGGCGAGCGCCTTCCAGCCGATGCCGACGATTCGCTTTACGTTGATCGTGTTCTTGCCTGCTTGGCGGGGCTTGAACGTTACGGGCACAAAGCGCACTTTGCGCCCGTAGTAGACTCCGTAAGTCGCGAGCATCGCGTTGGGCAGGTTGTAGTCCTCGGGCAGCTTCGGAAGGTAGTCGGCGAGGAATTGCGTCGACATGAGGCGGAAGGGTGCGTTTGCGTCGGGCATGCTCACACCGAAGTAGTGCTTCAGGATCCTGCAGAGCGTGCGTTCGACGAAGGCACGGTCCTTGCCGTCGCCTCGCTCCGTGCGGTTGCCGAACTGCGCGTCGTAGGAGTCCCGTGCGTCCCACATGGCATCGAACTCCGCGGGGTCCGTCTGGCCGTCCGAGTCGGTTTGGAATACCCAGTCGGCGCCAGAGTCGATGGCGTACCTATAGCCATAGATGAGCGTCGGTCCGTGGCCGCCGTTGGGCTTGTTGAGCGGCTGCAGGAGCGGGCGATCCTTCGCCAGTTCCAGGAGGCGCTCGTAGGTGTTGTCCTTGCTTCCGTCGTTTACCACGACGAGCCTCGACGACCCGTCTCCGTTATGCGCCTCGACGACGGGGTACCAGTCCTCAACCGTCCGGGCGATGCCTTGCCTTCGCCCTCGGTCTTTGCGAGGCTGCACGCAATCGCCGCACAGACGGACGGGAGCAGCATCATTCCATAGTGTTGGAACATGTATCCCGAGAGGCTGGCGCTGAGTAGGCTTAGCGCCAGGGCGAGCGCGCATATGCGGGCGCACGGCTTTTTTTGCCGCCACCCAATCACCCCGAGGACGATTGACGCGGCGATTGTTGGCATGGAGGCAAACGTTGTTAGCACGTCGACCCTGTCGCGCATTTGGGCGAGCGTGCCTTTGATGCCCTTTGAGTAGGTGACGTTGAACACCAGATAGTCGTCAACAAAGGCGCCGAATGCCCCCCTGGCTCCTAGCCAGATGAACACGGGAAGCACCGTTAGGAGCGCGCCGCATATGAACAGCCCCGCCTCGCGGGCGACGAGCCTCGCGTCTTTTTGCGACACTCCCTGCCAAACTACTGCGACGACGTACGCCGCCCATACCGCAACCATGTTGGGCCTCATGAGCAGCACCGCTCCAAAGCACGCTCCCGTGGCCACCGACCGCACCTTGCTGGGTCTGTCTCCGAGGACGACGGAGCAGGTGGACCACATCGCAAAGGCAGTAAAGGGGAGGGCCCACTCCTCAACGAGGTTGCCGCCTTGCAGGAATGGCTTCAGTAGGGTTGCGGTTGCGACTACGCAGACGAGCGACCAGGCCCTCGACGCGAATCTTCTGGCCGTTATGTACATGATCGACACGGTGGCCAGCATCGAGGCGAACTCGAGGAACCAGAGGCCCTGCCAGAACGATAGCCTCATCCCCAGCCAGTTGATGAAGTAGATTAGCGGACCCTTGTGGTCGAAGGTGTCGAGGTAGGGCATGCCGCCACGGTCCATCTCGAGCGCAACATAGCGGAAAACCGATGAGTCTGGCAGGGGCTCGGTTACCCTCCAGGGAGTTACCGTGAACTGGAGCGAGATGAGGAAGGTCAGTCCCACCAGCAGCAGGACGCACAAAGGATTTATCTGTTTGAGGATGTTGCGAAAGCGCGTCATTACGAACCTCTCGAAATGCGTTCGAAAATATGCACTGCCGATTCTAGCGTAACTGTGGCTTGTCTTGCGCTCGTTGTCTTGCGCTCGTGTGCAAAATGCGTTTGGAGACTCCGAGGCGGTGGGCTGAGCGGCGCCTCCGGATGCGCCGTGATGGCCGTCGGACGGAGCCAAAGGAGCAGTGCGAGCACTTTTATTAGCGCTTTTCCATCGGTGTAACCCGTGCTAATCGAACAAGCTCTGGAGGAATCGCGCGTTCGGAGGCGGCATGGCTTGGCCCGCCGCGGGGAGGGGAATACTCGTCGGAACCTGTTGTCTAGATAAAGGAGTGAACTATGAACAATACAGGTTTTCTTGCGCGTATTCGTAACGGAAGAGGCGGCATCGCAGGCTTCGTGGGCCTGGTTGGGCTGCCGCTCGTGGTAGGCGGCACGTCCGCGCTGCTTACGGCAGACGCTATGGCGCAGTTTGGGCGCCTTGCGCAGCCGCCTTTGTCTCCGCCGGCTTGGCTGTTTCCCGTAGCGTGGACGGTGCTCTATGTGCTTATGGGCCTGGCGAGCTACCGGCTCTTCGTCGCGGTGCCCGCCAATGCCGATGCGGCTCGCGCACGCAAGTTTGCCCTGGTGGCATATGGTGCGCAGCTCGTGCTCAACTTCCTGTGGTCTCTGGTGTTCTTTGGCGCGGGACTCTATTGGGTTGCGCTTGTGGTGCTCCTGACCATGTGGGCGCTTATCATTGCGATTGTTGTGTTGTCGCAAAAGGTCGACCGCGCGGCTTGCGGCCTTATGGTGCCCTACCTCGCGTGGACGACGTTTGCGGCGTACCTAAACATTGGGGTAGCCGTACTTAACTAAGCCAAGACAAACCCAATAGAAACAAGCTCAACGGGAAAGGCTCCGGGCCGCAAGACGCGACCTGGGGCCTGTCCCTTAGTTTGGGGACTGTCCTTAGTTTGTTGCCGACGCGCTTGCCCGTGGTATCATCGCTGCTAGCTGCAAAGCAACCGTACGAAGGAGAGGCGCGCATGAGGGTACACGCAGTCATTATCGCCGCGGGATCGGGCACGCGCATGGGACAGGACATCCCCAAGCAGTTCATAAACGTCCACGACAAGCCGGTGCTCGTCTACACCCTGGAGGGCTTCCAGCGTCACCCCGACATCGACGACATTACCCTCGTGTGCCTGGACGGCTGGCAGGAGGTGGCGCGCGCCTACGCCTCGCAGTTCGGCATCGACAAGCTGCGCGAGATCGTGGCCGGCGGCGCGAGCGGCCAGGAGTCGATCCGCAACGGCGTCCTCGCCGTGGAGGCGTCGGGGGCCGACGCGGGCGACCTGGTGGTGATCCACGACGGCATCCGCCCGCTGGTGGACGCCGGCGTCCTCTCCGACGTGGTGCGCGTGGCTGCCGAGAGGGGCAACGCAGTCACGAGCCTGCCCTACAACGAGCAGATCTTCGTCGTGGACGAGGCCGACCCCGCGACCACGACCGAGTTCATCCCGCGCGAGACGCTCAGGCGCGTCTCGACGCCGCAGGCGTACCGGCTGGGCGAGCTCGCGGACGCGTACCGCGAGGCCTTCGCCACCGGCGTCGGGGTGGGCGGCAGCCACTACACCAACACCATGATGGTGGCGCTGGGCCACCGCCTCAACTTCGCGGCGGGCTCGGACCGCAACATAAAGCTGACGACGACCGACGACCTGGAGATGTTCAAGGCGTGGCTGGACCTTGAGGAGGACACATGGCTGAAGAAGTAGGCGCGGGCGCTACGGCGGGGGCCGGCGTGGCGGCGGGCGCGGGCGCGACGCCGGGCGTGGGCGCGACGGGAAGGCTCGCGCACCCGCTGTACCTGCAGGACCTCGACCTCGTGCGTGCGGCGGACCTGGGATGGGACGCCCTGGACGGCGCGACCGTGGCCATTTCGGGCGCCACGGGCCTGGTGGGCACGTTCCTGGTGGACGCGCTCATGCGCAGGCGCGAGCTCGACGGCACGGACGTCCGCGTGTTGGCGCTGGGTCGCAACGCGGGTCGCGCGCAGACGCGCCTGCCGTACTTCGGGCGGGAGGGCTTCTCGTTCGAGGAGGTGGACGTGAGCGTGCCGGGGTCCGCGCCGACGCGGCCTGCCGACGTGGTGTTCCACCTGGCGAGCACGACGCACCCGCGCGCTTACGCGACGCAGCCCGTGGGCACGGTGGCCTCCAACGTGGTGGGCCTCATGAACCTGCTGGAGTACGCGTGCTCGCGGCCCGAGTCGCCCGCGCGGTTCGTGTTCGCCTCCTCGGTGGAGGTGTATGGAGAGAACCGCGGCGACGTGGAGCGCTTCGACGAGTCGTACTGCGGCTACATCGACTGCAACACCCTGCGCGCTGGCTACCCCGAGTCCAAGCGCTGCGGTGAGGCGCTGTGCCAGGCCTACGCCGCGGAGCGGGGCATGCAGGTGTACGTCCCGCGCCTGCCGCGGACGTTTGGCCCTACGGTGTTGCCGTCGGACACCAAGGCCGTGTCGCAGTTCGTTGCCAAGGGGGCCGCGCGCGAGGACGTGGTGCTCAAGAGCGAGGGGACGCAGACCTACTCGTACCTCTACGTGGCGGACACCGTGGCAGGGATGCTGCACGTGCTCGCGCGCGGGCAGGCGGGCGCGGCGTACAACCTTGCGGACGCGCGCTGCGACGTGTCGCTGCGCGACCTTGCGGCCTCGATCGCCCGGAGCGCGGGCACCAACGTGGTGTTCGAGCTGCCCGACGAGGTGGAGCGGGCGGGCTACTCCACGGCCACGCGTGCCATGCTGGACCCCGCGAGGGTGCAGGCCACGGGCTGGCGGGCGCACTATGGCATAGACGAGGGGATGGACCGCACGCTGCGCATTCTGCGGGACCTGCGCTAACGCTCTTTGGCTGGCGTTTGCGGCGAGGGGTCGTAGGCATTCCTTGGCGCCGCGCCGCGCGGCCAGGGGGCCGTGTACACTTTTCTGCACGCGGTTTTCTCTGCCGTGCGCACTTATCTGTGAAGTCACCGCGTGGCCGAGGGGCCGTGTACACAAACTGGTTCACAAGTCTCCCCACCGTGCGCACAAATCGGTCGTTTGTGCGCACGGTAGGGACGTTTTTGGGCGGGAAAGTGTACACGGCCCCCCACGGCCTCCTGGGAAAGTGCGCACGGTGGGGAAGCTCTTGGGCGGGAAAGTGCGCACGGCCTCCCGCGGCCCTCAGGAAAGTGTGCACTGCCCCCACGCCTCCCGACGCGCGCACTTCTCTGCGCCAGCGCCGCACGCATGAAAACGCGCGGACCAAAATTTGCAGTTTTTGCATCGGTGTGCATACTTTTCCCAAAACGTTGCAAATAGACCCCAGTTTTGCGCCGAATGCATTTTGGGCGCACTGCTGTGCACGTAATCGCTACCCCTCTTAACTGGGATTTTGTCTACTTTCGAGAAAAACGCGCAAGTTATGCGCGAGCTGGCTGCGAAGTGGCCTCGAAAAAATACCGATAAGCCCTGTCGCAGCTCCTACCCTAATGCATACGAAACCAGCGGGACCTGCGACGGGCCTCGCGGCGAGGCCCGCAACGAGTCTCGCAAAACGGAAATCGCTACGGAGGGGTCGTATGGCAGCACACTCACGCGGATCGCTCGCAACTCAATCCGCCGAACACCAAGACACGAATACGCAAGAGACTCGCCCTCGCAGACGCAGGGTCCTCGCGGTCATGCTGGCTCTCCTGCTGGCCATGGCAGTCGTGACAATCGTGCTGGGCACATGGAAGGACCCGCGTGCGCGCAAGGGCTACTACGAGGGCAAGTCCGAGGAGGAGATCCAGCGCGATTTGGACTCCCAGGTGGACTGGTATGCCATGGAGATAAGCGTCGCCGGGGCTATGCAAATGGAAGAGGGCCAAACCCAGGTGGAGGCGCGCCTGGAAAACGTGGCGAACAACCACTGCGATCAAAAGGTGCGCATGTTTCTTACGGACAACCCCTCCGACGTGCTGTTCCAAAGCGGGGCGCTGTCGCCGGGCGAATACATGCAGTACGTAGACCTCACGCACGCGCTTCCCGTGGGTCGGCACGACGTGACGGTGGAATTCCAGGGCTACGAACAACGGCCATCGTTCATATCCGACGAGGGGCACCTGCTCGGCCACGATCGCTTTGGCGCCAGCGCCGCGGCCGAGGTGACCATAGACGTGCTCCCGTCGAATGTGACCTATACGCAGTCATAGAAAGAGAGGAGCTTACATGGGCATACAAAAAGGGCTGGCACGTGCGGCAATAAGCGCGGGATTGGGGGTGGCGCTTGCGATTGCGCCCCTTGGTTCGGCGCTTGCGGAACCGGGGTCTGCGGACACGCCAGTTGCGGGTGAGTCGGCAAACCCGTCCTACGAGGACCAGGTGCGCGGTGAGTCCGCGGGCGACACCAAGCTCTACGTCATCGGCTCGGCGAATGACCTCACCACAAGCGAGGGGTCTGTGACCGAAAACGTGAAGGTCTCGATCCCCGTGGCGATCCACTACGTGGCGGACTCGCAGGGCAATTTGGTGGGACCGTCCAACAACGTGGTCAAGTTTGTGAACCACACGAACTTGGGCGCCGTGCACGTGTCCAAGATTGCCGTGCAAAACGCGGAGAACGCGAGCATCGTAAAGAGCGGCGGCACGCTTGCCAACGATCAGATGTGCTTCTTCGTGCGACCCGTGCAGGGACAGTCGAACGAGACGGGCTCGACGTTTGTGCCAGGTGCGGCGACGGAGGGCGCTTCCGGCGACTTCAAGCTCGAAGGTGAGAGGGACGAGCTGGGCAACTATGCGAGCCTGGCCCATGACCAAGCACAGAATCCCGTGAACAAGGGCGATTGGAACATCGCGCAGAAGCACGGGGCGCTGGCGCTCAATGACCTGTCGGGAAAGGTTGGCGGCTTTGGCGCCATAGACGCCGCGACGGACACGCAGGTGGGAACCGTGCATTGGACGGTGCGGGCGGGAACGCGCGCGCAGGCCGATGCCAAGGACGCCTCCGTAACGGTGCACTTCAACAGCAACAACGGCTCGAATGCCAACTGCGTGCCGGTGGGAGACCAGCGCGTAGAGGTGCTGAGGACTCAGGACCTGCCAAAAAAGGTCGCGCGCGAGGAAGGTCTGTCGACACCGCTCAACGCGGGCGCGGACGACGTGGTGGCGCCAAAGTCGCGCACCAATCCCGACGGCTCCGTTACGTCGTACAGGTTCGTGGGCTGGAACACGGCGGCGGACGGTAGCGGCAAGACTGTCTTGACCATAGGTGACATGGGGTCTGCCGAGGAACTGGCGGGAACGGTACAGGAACTCTACGCGATTTACGAGGTTCAGTAGCGTGACGTGCAGGTTGGAGGTGCGCGGAAGATGGGATTCGTAAAAAAGCGCGTGTCCAATGCGGGCATCGCGCGACTCCTTGCGGTGGCGCTCGTTGTTTGCTGGGTGCTCTTGCTTGCGGGATGTTTGTCGCCCGCTCCCGCGCGCCTCGCCTGCGCCCAAGAGGATGACTCGCTGACAAGCGGAGCGACGCAGCTGTGGGTGAGGCTCGATGGCGATAGCGTCGGGCTCGATGCCGCGGCGGCGGACGGGCCAGCGGAAGACGCGGCGGACGGGCCAGCGGAAGACGCGGCGGACGGGCCAGCGGAAGACGCGGCGGACGGGCCCGCCCAGGAAGCCACAGACGATGGCCAGATCGTGCGTTCGGCATCGACGGGGCAGGCATCCTCGCGCACGGCCTTGGCAAAGACTGCGGATCACCCGAGCGTTGGTATGGCGCTTGCGCTGGCGGCTGCTGGCACGCTGGTGCTCGTGATCGGCGTGGCCCGACCGCGACGTGTCCTGTGCGTTTGCGTCGTGTGTTGTCTGCTAACGGGGCTTGCCGTGGGGCCGGCGCATGCGGGCGTAGCGCGGGAGCCTGGCGTGCCCTTGGAAGCCGCATCGGAAGAGAATGGAAGCGATCCTCAGACGTCGGAGAAGCCCGCGCAGGCCATATTGGTCTCGTTTGACGCAGACGGGGGAATGGGGTCGATGGCGGACGTTGCGGTTGAGTCGCTTGGGAACACGTCGCTGCCTGCGTGCTCGCTCGTCCGCGACGGTTTTGTCTTTGCGGGATGGGACGTGCGGTCGGACAACTGGCGCAAGCACATGGCGCGATTGTGGCCGCAGGCGCGCGACGGCGACACGTTGCGCATAGAAGATCGTGCCCACGTGAGTGATGGGGCCCTGACGTGCTTCGTCATGCGGGATGGCGCACGAGTGGGCGAGGTGCGCGTGAGGCTTGCGGAGCTTGCGCAAAACGGAAGGGTCGGACTCGTAGCTGCCTGGGCTCCCAAAGCGCCGGATTCTGCAGAGTCTTCAACAGGAGGCGAGGGCTCGCGTGCGACCGGGGATCAGCATGCGGACAAGGTCGTCGACAAGACCGACCCCGAACCCTCGGAGGCTGGAGGCCGAAGTACCGCCGAGGCGCCAACGGACGAGGTCGCCCACGTGCAGGGCGTGTCCGAGAGCGTGGCAGAAGACATTGGCGTCGCTGCGTCCGATCTTGCCCCAGCTGCCTTGGGTGCCCATGACGGTTGGCGCACCATGCGAACCGTGACGCTCTTGTCTGCGGTTGAGGGACAGGACGACGTTGCGGTGGAGGTTGCCGAAGGGGAGGGGCGCGTGCCGCAGTGTCCCTTTGCGTGGGCCCGACACGCCTTTGTGGACTGGGTCGTGGTAGGACTCGATTCGGCGCATGTTGTGCCAGGTGAGCAGCTGCCGGCCGGAGATGTGACGCTTCGCGCGCATTGGGAAAAGCGGGCGCCGGAGTCTGTGGCCGACGGCTTGGACTTCTCTTCGTGTCGCCTTATCGTTGCCTCGCAGGAGAGGCCGTCGTTTGGAACGGTGGTGTCGGAGCATGAGGGCGTGTGGCTCGTGCAGTTTGGCGATGCGGTGGATGCCGCCTGGGCGTATGCGGATCACGTGTCAGAGGTGGACTTTATGGCGCCCGACATAGAGATTGCGGTGGCGAGCAATGGCGGGGAAGAACCCGAGACGCTGGCGAGCGCAACGGTCGAGGGTACGGACGCAGCGCTGATTCCCAACGAGGCTCCACCCCTGCAGGCCGCAATCGAGGCGGCGATAGTGCCAAGCGCACCGATGTTGCCTGATGCGGGTCCCCTGGGCACAGAGGATGCGATCGACACCGGTCCCGTGGCGGACCTTGCGTGCTCGGACGTTCGCGCGGGTGCCTACGAAGGAACGGTTGGTCTTATTGACACTGGGGTCAATGGGTATTCGGATAACGTGGTGGCGCGTCTCTCGGCAATCGACTCGTTTGCGTACGATGACAACGGCCATGGCACCTCGATGGTGGGAACCATACTGGCCATGGAGCCTCAGACGCACGTAGTTTCCATCCGCGCGCTGGATGCCATGGGAAAGGGGAGTGCCGCAAGCGTGTACGCGGCCATCCAGACGGCAATACGGGCAGGATGCAAGGTAGTGAACCTCTCGATCTGCGCTCCGGCTGTGGAGGGGAACGCCGCAGTTGAACAGGCTATACGCGACGCTCATGCCGCGGGCGTTATGGTGGTTGGCGCCGCCGGCAATGACGGCAAGGATGCCAAGTGGTACGTACCCGGCAAGATGGGGGATCAGGCGGTGATCGTGGGGTCGTGCGATGCCGATGGCAATCGAAACGCAAACTCAAATTTTGGCGACACGGTGGACCTCTACGTTCCCTCTGCCTCCACGTCGTACGCCTCGGCCAAAGTTGCGGCCTGGCTTGCGGCACACGCCACCTTTGGGCACGAACTCGAGGCGCTCTTGTTGCCCGAGGCCAAGGAAGCGCTGGGCTACGTTACCGAGGTGGAGCAGGGAAACGCGGACCAATCGTCCGTTCCAAGCGATACACCTGAGTTCAGGACTGCGTGGACACACCCCACCATTCACTTTGAGCACCATTGGGGAAACATTGGCTGGGCAACCAACAGCAACAACGGCAAAACATACAATGGACATGTATACAAGACCTATGGGTCCAGTGCCAATGACTCAACGCTTGACAAATGGGCGGGCGGCAATTCGGCCTATTGGGAAAACAGCTTGCAGGCAATAAAGATCTCAATAAAATCAGGGTCGAGCACATCCGGTTCCATAAGCTATATGGGGAGTGTGCAGAACAAAGGCTACACGTCGTGGGTGTCTAACGGTGCCCTTTTGGGAACGACGGGGCAAGGCCTTCGCCTCGAGGCGTGGAAGGTCAAGCTAACGGGCGACATCGCGAAGCAATACTATTTGGAATACAAGGGATGGACGCACGTTCCGAGCAACACCTCGTTGGACGGCATAAAGAGCAGCAACACCGATTCGCAGCAATGGTGTGGAATCGTGGGCAAGAGTGCCATTCAGACCTCGGCGTCGGTTCGTATACGCGCGCGCTCGTTTGCCCAAACGGTTCAGGTGCGCTATCAGAACGCCAACGGAACGTGGGGAGCCTATGGCAACGTCATTAATACGAACTATGCCACAGGATCTGCGGTGAGCTGGTCGCGCGCCCAGGACGCAACGTACAATGCGGCGTCGATTTCCTATACGGTTACCTCGGCAAACACCAAGCAGATTTCGGTTTCGCGACGATCGGCCACCAACACCATACAGGTGCGCTATCAGAATGCGGACGGCTCGTGGGGCGCTTATGCCACGGTGAGTTCGGGAAATGACCTTGTGGGGGCAAGCCGTAGCTGGTCTAGGGCGCAGGATGCCACGTACAAGGCGGCAAGTGCGACGATTACCGGTACCGCAACGGCCCAAACTAAGAAGGTGGACGTGGCCCGCCGAACGTACACGATCAAGTTTGACGGCAATGGTGCGACGGGTGGGAGCGCTGCTGAGCGGACACTCTATGTGGGACAGCAGACTGTGCTTCCTGGCAGCACTTTTACGTATGGGGGACACACCTGCGTGGGCTGGAACACGGCGTCGAACGGCACGGGTACGGCATATGGCGCGTCGGCGAGCGCGAAGGACCTTGCGGGTGCGGACCAGGCCGTAACGTTGTATGCCCAGTGGAGGACCCACGCCTATCGCGTGGCGTTCGATGCCAACGCACCTGATGCCAGTGGGAGTATGGAGGAGGTGAGCACCACCTACGATGTTCTTTTCTCACTGCCCCAGAACGGGTTTGTCCGCAGCCTATATAACTTCAATGCGTGGAATACCAGGCCCGATGGTAGTGGCACGTGGATGAGGGACGCGCAGGAGGTCAAAAACCTTACGGACCAAGACGGGGCATGCGTGACGCTCTATGCGCAGTGGAATCCCAAGCAGATGCGGGTGAGCGTGCCTGCGGCAATACACTTCGTGGCTCAGGACGACGGTGTGATGGTGGGGCCAGACGACGATGTGGCGCGCATCGTAAACCAGGGCGAGGTAACGATGCGCCTGGGCGAGGCGCGCACGGAGCTCGATGATTCGGCTGGCTTCCAGGTGGGCTTTGAGGTGCCGGATCGAGCGATTGCGCCTGGCGAGTCGATGGGAATGAGAGACGTACGTGGCTTTGCGTCGGTGCCTGTAATGCAGGATCGTCAGATTGGGTGCATACACTGGAACTTCGTGGCGGTTGGCTAGCGGACGTGAGGCGGGTCGCGATGGACGCACTTTCCCGCCCGCGGGCTTCTCCACCGTTCGCACTTTTACGGGGGCGGGAGGTGCCGGGCGCACTTTCCGCTCCATAAACGTCCCCACCGTGCGCACAAATTGGCCATTTGTGCGCACGGTGGGGACGGCCGCAAACCTAAAAGTGCACACGACTCCTTGGCTGGAAGTAGCGAAACGTCCGATTTTATCTGCAGGCCTGGCGCTGCCGACAAAATCGGACATCAGTCGCCGTGCCGCCCACCAAAAAAGGGTCGCCCGTCAACGCGAGCGACCCCTTCCACGTCCTGCGCAGCTGGCCCACGGCCTGCGGACACCTAGCCCGCACGCACCCAGGACCTTAGTGCTTGGCCTCGAAGTCCTTCATAAAGGCAACGAGTGCCTCCACACCCTCAACGGGCATGGCGTTGTAGATGCTGGCACGCATGCCGCCCACCGAGCGATGGCCCTTGAGATTCTCGAGTCCGGCAGCCTTGGACTCCTTTACGAACTCGGCATCCAGATCGACGTCGCCCGTTACGAACGGCACGTTCATGAGCGAGCGGTCCTCGGGCACGACGGTGCCCTTGAACAGTTTGGACTCGTCTAGGAAGTCGTAGAGGACCTTGGCCTTGGCCTCGTTGACCTCCTTCATGGCCGCAAGGCCGCCCTTGCCCTTGATCCACTTGAAGACCTTGCCGCACACGTAGATGGCCCAGCAGTTGGGCGTGTTGTACATGGAACCGGCGTCGGCCTGCGTCTTCCACTGCAGCATGGTGGGCACGCCCTCGATCACGTCGTCGGCAATGAGGTCCTCGCGCACAACCGAGATCACCAGGCCGGCGGGACCGACGTTCTTTTGCACGCCACCGTAGATGACGCCGTACTTCTCAACGTCGTGAGGCTGGCTCAGGAACATGGAGCTCACGTCGGAAACGAGCAGCTTGCCCTTGGTGTTGGGGAGCTCGTGGTACACGGTGCCGTAGATGGTGTTGTTCTCGCAGATGTACACGTAGTCCGCATCGTCGCGAATCGCGAGGTCGGAGCAGTCGGGAATGTAGGAGAAGGTCTTGTCGGCGCTTGAGGCAACGGCCTGCGCGTCGATGAAGCGACCCGCCTCCTGGAAGGCCTTCTTAGCCCACATGCCGGTAAGGATGTAGTCGGCCTTCTTGTTGGCGCCGGGAAGGTTGCAGATGTTCAGGGGAATGGCCGCGAACTGCTGCGATGCGCCACCCTGCAGGAAGAGCACCTTGTAGTTGCTGGGGATGCCCATAAGGTCGCGCAGGTCGGCCTCGGCGTCGTCGATGATTTGCTGGAACATGGCCGAGCGATGGCTCATCTCCATGACGCTCATACCGCAACCGCGATAATCAAGCATCTCGTCCGCGCACTCGCGCAGGACGTCCTCGGGCAACACTGCCGGACCGGCGGAGAAGTTGTAGACTCTGCTCATGTGATTCTTGCCTTTCTCGTGACTCCTCGTTGCGCCACGGGCTGTGGCGCAACCGCGCAGTACAGAATAGCCGACTCTTTGAGCGGTGCAATCTCTGTTACCGTTTGTTCTTTTTTCCTTAAACGCGCGTTAGCTGGGAATTCGTGCCTGGAGTCGCAAATGGCACCACGGGGAAACCAAAGATAATCCATGTAAAACGCCATATTTTAACGTGTCGTTAGCACAAGATGAGGCCCAACACGTGCTACAGTGAAGAGCGAATGCCAAGGCGAATGGAGACGCAATGAGCAGAAGAGGCAAACGTTCAATAGTGGCCAAAGTTTTATCGGCTGTGCTATTGGTAATTGTGGTATTTGCCATTGTGTTTGGCGTGAGCGCCTACGACTTGGCAAACGACGCAAAGATGGCGGCGGATTCCTACAACAAGTTCGATCAATGCGCTAATGACGCCGACTTCGAGGGGGCGATCTCTGCCATCCACGACCTCTCCGCTCGCCTGGACGTAATGGGCGACAAGGTCGAGGGCGTGCAGTGGAAGATTGCGAGTTCCCTGCCCATTGTGAGTGACGACGTCAAATGCGTGCGTGGGCTGGTAAGCATTGGCGACTCTTTGGCAAACGACGCGCTTATGCCGGTGCTTACACGCGGCGAGGGCCTTATGGCCAAAATGGAGTCTGCCAACATTGACTTTACGTCCCCGACCGCCCTGGACGACGCCATGAAGCTCGTCAATACCATGGGCGACGAGGTAAGCAAGATTCCCGACGACATATCGCACGCTCGCGAGGTGGTGAAGACGTGCGAGGCGCAGGCCTCCGCGCTGCCCGATTCGCACATAGAAGACCTAAACAACCTAAAGGCGAAGCTTCGTGACGCAACCAAGCAGGCCAACGAAGTGTTCGAAACGGTGGAGTCGCTGCCGAGCCTGCTTAGCAACCTGCCGGCACTTTTGGGAAACTAAACGGTGGGCGCATATAGATGGGGATGGGAAAATATTTCTGGATGCACTGCAATCGTGCGCCCTTTGTGCTAAGCTCCCTCGTCGCGATGCGCTCGTCTAGAATAGAGAAGAAACAATGCAGAGGATGAGCGCGAGGAGGTGTGCGCCATGGCGGGACTGAATACTGGGCTAAATGGCACTATGCTTCAAGGCTTCTCGTGGAATCTTCCTCCCGATGGGCAACACTGGCGTCGTCTTGCGCGGCTAGCGCCGCGGCTGGCGGAGGAGGGCTTTACCTCGGTGTGGATGCCCCCCGCATACAAAGGCACTGCGGGAATCAATGACGTTGGCTACGGCGTGTACGACCTGTGGGACTTGGGAGAGTTTGATCAGCGCGGGTCGGTGGCCACCAAGTATGGCACGCGCGAGGAGTACCAAAACGCCATCAACGCCCTGCACGAGGCGGGCATTAACGTGCTGGCCGACGTTGTCCTTAACCATCGCTTGGGTGCCGACGGAACCCAGCGCGTAATGGCAACCGAGGTCGCGCGTGACAATCGCAACTATGCGTTGGAGGACCCAAAACCCAACCCGCGGCCCATTACCGCATACACCCTGTACAACTTCCCTGGTCGCGCGGGTGCGCTCGACGACTTTACCTGGGATTATCATCGCTTTACCGCCGTGGACTACGACCTTTCGCACGAGCGCGAGGGCATCTTTTTGCTGGAGGGCAAAAAGTGGGCCGAGGACGTGGACAAGGAAAACGGCAACTTTGACTACCTCATGGGTGCCGACGTGGACCTCAACGACGAGCAGGTGTACAACCAGCTGGTAAAGTGGGGCACGTGGTATCTCAACGAAACGGGCGTCAACGGTGTTCGCCTGGACGCCATTAAGCACATGGACCGCAAGTTTTATCTTCGCTGGCTCAACGACATGCGTACAAACCTTGGGCGCGAGCTGTTTTGCGTGGGCGAGTACTGGAGCGCCGACCTCGGTGCGCTCAAGTATTACCTGGGTGACGAGAAGGCCATGAGCCTGTTTGACGTTCCTTTGCACTTTAAGTTTTTCCACGCCTCGCACGATGGCGCGCGCATTGACTTTAAGCACATGCTGCAGGGCACGCTGGTGGAGTCGGACCCCATACACGCGGTTACGTTTGTGGACAACCACGACACGCAGCCCAACCAGGCGCTCGAGTCCACGGTGGAGGCATGGTTTAAGCCGGTTGCCTACTCGCTCATTCTGCTGCGAGAGGCAGGGTATCCCTGCGTGTTCTTTGCCGACCTGTATGGCTTGCCCAACGACCGCATTCAGGCGGTTGCGGAGCTGCCGCTTTTGCTGGAGATCCGCAGGCGCTTTGCCTTTGGTCAACAGGTGGACTGGTTCGACGAGCCCGACCTTGTGGCTTGGATGCGCGACGGTGACAACGCGCACGAGCAGAGCGGCGTGGTGGTGGTTCTTTCCAGCCACGACGGCAGCGAGGAGCCGGCGTCTAAGACCCTTGAGCTTGGCCAGAGTCACGCGGGCGAGGAATGGGTGTGCGTTTTGGGCGAAAACCACGGGCCGATTGAGGTGGACGAAACAGGCAAGGCCACCTTTGTTGTGGGACGTGCGATGCTAAGCGTGTTCTTGCGTGTGGAGGCCGCTCGCTCGCTCGATAACATACCGATTAACATCTAGGCAGAAGGGCAGGCATTGGGGATACTCCCCTTTGCCTGTGGTGAGACGGAAAGGGCAGGCATTGGGGGTACCCCCCTTTGCATGGTATCAGGCAAAGGGGGGTATCCCCAATGCCTGACCACCCACAGAAGGAGGAACTATGGCAAGCAAAACAGACGTGGCAAAGGCGCTGCTCTCAATTCGCGCGGTGTTTCTGCGTCCCGACGAGCCCTTTACCTGGGCCAGCGGAATCAAGAGTCCCATTTACTGCGACAACCGCCTCACGCTGAGCTATCCCGAGGTGCGCACGCTCATAGACGAGGCCCTGGCGGCCAAGAGCCAAGAGCTGTATCCCGAGGTGGAAATGCTCATGGGAACCTCCACGGCTGGCATTGCCCACGCCGCCATTGCGGCCGACCGCCTGGGCATCCCCATGGGATACGTGCGCGGCTCCGCCAAGGACCACGGCAGGCAGAACCAGATCGAGGGTCGCTGCGAGCCGGGAACCAAGGTCGTGGTCATTGAAGATCTTATCTCCACGGGCGGATCGGTGCTGGAGTGCGTGGACCCGTTGCGCGAGGCGGGCGCCGACGTGCTGGGCGTGGTGAGCATCTTTACCTACGGCATGCAGCGCGGGCTGGACCGTCTTGCCGCCGATAACGTGGTGAACACGAGCCTGTGCGACCTGGATACCCTGGTGGACGTGGCGGTGGAGGAGGGCTACATCAAGCCCGAGGACAAGGACCGCCTGCTCCGCTTCCGCGACAACCCCTCGGACGAGAGCTGGATGGCGTAG